>QMMS01000027.1 GCA_003647375.1 Deltaproteobacteria bacterium | reverse complement strand
TATAAGTAAGACCTGAATAACCGTGGAAGTATCGTGCCAATAAATATCACACTCATAGAACCATTCTTTACCGGTTCACATGCCGCCTGGGCTACTGAATACGCTCAGCATAGCGAGCATAACGTTGACATTCTGAGTCTTAGCGGAAACTATTGGAAGTGGCGCATGCATGGAGGCGCCGTCACGCTGGCACGGAAGCTTTTAGCGTCCGACGCGTTGCCGGATCTGCTGCTTGTCACGGATATGCTCGACCTCACCACCTTTCTGGCATTGACTCGCCACAAAACCGCCCGTCTTCCTGTGGCAATCTATTTTCACGAGAATCAACTCTGCTATCCCTGGTCGCCGAAAGATCGAGATATTCTTCAGAAACGTGAGCACCATTATGGATTTATTAATTATAGCTCTGCGTTGGCGGCTGATCTTGTCGTGTTCAACTCAACGTATCATTACACGGCGTTTTTCGACGAACTGCCCCGCTTTCTGAAACAATTTCCCGATCCTAATGAGTTAGGCACGGTGGCTACCATTCAGGCCAAGAGTTATGTCTTACCTCTCGGGTTAGATTTGCAGGAATTTGATCGTCCTGAATTCCAGCAAGTACGACAAGACGATCCGGATCCGCTCATTCTCTGGAATCATCGGTGGGAATATGATAAAAATCCCGAGGAGTTTTTCCAGGCGTTGTTCAGGCTTGATGAGCAAGGCCTTGATTTTCGTGTGGCGATTCTTGGAAAACATTTCCGCCAACAGTACCCCATATTTGAAACGGCGCGTAAAACGTTGGGAGACAAGGTCGTGCACTACGGCTATGTCGAAGATTTTGCGCATTATGCGCAGTGGCTTCATCGCGCCGACATCATCCCAATAACATCGCGCCAGGAGTTTTTCGGGGCAAGCCTCGTTGAAGCCCTGTATTGCAGTTGTTACCCTGTATTGCCAAAGCGGCTCACCTACCCGGAGCTACTTCCGTATGAGACGTACCCTGACATCTTTTACCAGAACTTTGACGACCTCGTAGAAAAACTTGCGGGGGCGCTGCTTTCGATTGAGACAATCCGGCAGAAGTGTTTTCGCCATTGTGTTGCACAGTATTCCTGGCAGAATATGGCTTCTGTGTATGATTCGATCTTCGACGCTGTATAGTCGTAGGGTTAAGATTCAGGTGATCGAGACGATGCCTGGGCGCTCATGGATGCATGGATCGACGAGGTCCTGGGCCTGACGTTTGGAGACGAAGATCCCATCCTTTTCGCCCTGTTTGAAATGCGTGATTTTCCGCTTTTTGATTAATCGCTGAACACAGAAAGGGGTCACACACAGAAAGGGGTCAGGTCTCCACTATTGACAGAATTCGACAAGTTGTGAAGAGTGGAGACCTGACCCCTTTTTAAAAGTCGTAGCTATCTAAGTAAGTATCGGCTGAAACCATGCCGTCAGCAGCACGAAGATCACGCAGGCAAGTGCACCGGCCTGCCATCTCCACCCGAACGGATTACGGACAAACCAGTAGTAGACCAATCCTATAAGAACCCCTGACAAAAAGCCGAACAAGTGCGCCATGATGTCCGTGTGGCTGGACGACCCTAGGAATGCCAGGAGTGCCAGGCCGGCCCCCAGGGGCAGCAGAGCCTGAAATCGGGTACTCGGTGTCTGTATCTTTTTCAGGAACTGGTAAGAAGACAGAAGACCCAGGGCGCCGAATACGGCTGTGGAAGCGCCAATGGAGCTGTGTCCGTATCCATAAACATAGGCGTTGATGAGATTGCCGGATATGCCGGAAGCCAGGATCAAAAACCACCCCACACCCCACCCGGTAATGGAACAAACAGCAGTGGCAAAGATTGCCATCCCCACTATATTCCCGGCAAGATGTACACTGTCTGCGTGAAAAAGCAGTGCTGTGGCGCAACGGTACCATTCGCCGCTGACAACATGACGTGCGGATGATCCATACAGTCGGTGAAACATGCCGACATCATTCCCGAGGGTTATGGCGACATGCCAGGCAAGCAGAACAAATACACCCCATGCACCTGCCCAGGTTTTCCGGTAAGTCGTCAAAGGTATTTCTTTTGAGGTTTTGAACGCCTTGTTCTCATCGAGGTAAGTCTTTAACAGGCCCTTGGCCGCTTCCGACCTATCTTCCGCAACCCACAGAGTCCAGCCCTTTTTCCCTTGCCGGGTCTCATGTTGTATCCCTGAGGATAAAAGAACGAGTCCAAAAGTATCTGCCTGTTCTTTGGTAAGGCGCTCGAGAAGAATCTGCATGTCGCTCCCCTGTTCTCACAGTATCAACACTTCGACATTCATTTAGAATATTCATAATTTGTTGGGATATTTCTTGTCAATCTCTTTTTTAAACAGTAATTAATCAGAAACTATATACTAACTTGCTATTTTTTGTATTCTCAGTATCTCTGTTGACAAATACAGGATAGGTAATAAATGATAAAAGTAGGTGTTATTGGATATGGATATTCTTCTCAGACATTCCACTTACCTTTGATTGAATCACTAGAATCATTTGAGTTAACAGCAATCAGCAGCTCGCAAACTGAAACAGTTCGAGAGAAGTACCCGACTGTTTCAATTTTCGATACCGTTCATGATTTAATAGTCAATTCTGGGGTTGAATTAGTTGTTATTACAGCTCCTAATGATGTTCATTTCCCATTAGCAAAGCTATGTCTGGAACATGGGATTCATGTAGTCCTTGAAAAATCGATGGTAACTACAAGTTGCGAAGCAGAAGAGCTAACTAATTTTGCTAAAAGACAATCCCTTATATTGTCGGTGTTCCACAATAGACGCTGGGATGTTGATCAGGCGATTTGTCTTTTTGGTTTGCCCGATTCACTTACAGCCAGGTGTTTAACCTTGCGGAAGAATTCAAACACTACTGATTATTTTCATGTTTTACTCCACTATAAAGCTTTAGAAGTAGTTCTTCATGCCAGTTCATTTTCAGCGGGTCCAAATAGGCGCTTCCACATGGAAGGTACTAACGGAAGTTTCGTTAAATACGGATTTGATCCACAAGAGGAACAATTAAAAAAGGGAATTGTACCATCAGAAGCAATATTTGGTTTAGAAAACAGCAATCAGTTTGGAACTCTCTATATGGAAAGCAACAATACACAAATCGAAACTGACAACACAGTCAATACGTCCATCAGTGCCGTGAAACATTCGGTTCGAGGCCTCGTCCGCTATTTAGCCAACAGGCAACCGTGTGCCCCGGTGTCGCCACTGTGAGTGTCGGCCGCTCCACCCGGCAGCGGTCAAAACAATACGGGCATCTCGTATGAAACAAACACCCGGAAGGCGGGTCAACAGGACTGGGAACCTCTCCCTCCAGGGTAACAGGTGACTGTTTTCGGTGTGGATCCGGTATGGGGACTGCGGAAACAAGCGCCGCTGTATAGGGGTGCCGCTGAACGCGGCTGAACATGGTTGATGGCGCCATCTCCACGATAATACCTAGGTACATGACGGCAATACGGTCACACATGTGATTGACCACACTCAAATCATGAGAAATGATCAAACTGGAAAAATCAAATGACGCCTTGAGGTCCGCCAAAAGGTTCAACACCTGGGCTTGAATGGACATGTCGAGGGCACTGACCGGCTCGTCGGCGACTATCAGGCCCGGGTTAAGACAAAGGGCCCTGGCAATACCGATACGCTGCCTCTCGCCGCCTGAAAAGGCATGGGGATATTTGTCCAGATCAGCTGCCTTCAGGCCGACTTTTTCCAACAGATTCACCGCCCTGTTGTAAAGTTGCTGTTTGCCGACCTTCTGAAACGAACGCAGGGGTTCCGTGACAATCGACGCCACCGTCATCCTTGGATCCAGACTTGCCTGGGGATCCTGAAAAATCATCTGCACATCTCGGCGAAGGGATCGCATCTCTCTTCGATTCAGGTGGGTAATCTCCACGCCATTAAGCCGGATGCTCCCGGAAGTAGGCTCCAGAAGTCGAAGTATGATGCGGCCCAGGGTGGTTTTACCACATCCGGATTCACCCACAAGGCCAAAGCTTTCACCTTTGTGTATCTGGAAAGACACACCATCAACCGCTTTTATCAGGGATTTCGGCTTTGACCAGAGACCACCCGTCAAAGGAAAGTATTTAACGATGTCCTGAACATCAAGTATGGGTTGTTGTGGCATGTCTCTCGATTCCAACAATAGGTCACTTAACGGTTACAAAACGTTTATGTTATCGTGTAACCCTTTAAACTTGGTTATATGTTCTTTGGGTTTTTTGGGTTCTTTGAGTTTATTGCGTTGTCTATGGCAGTCGGTTGACTTGTTTGTGACCAAACCGCAACAGCAAGCACATTCCCCGTAGCTTGTTGGAGCGAAGCGGAAATCCCCGTTTATTGGGGCCGTGGGGTTAGCAAGGGAATCTGAATTAGATAACAACACTTCCCCGATCCAACAACCCAAAAAACTCAACAAACTCAATGAACTCATTAGGATGATGCATAGAGCCAGCATCTCGCCTGCTGATCATCCTGAACCGGCAACAGGACAGGTCTTTTTTGTCTGCACGGTTCAAAGACCTCGGGGCATCTGTCTGCGAACCTGCATCCGGATATGGGTTTGTACAGGGAGGGCAGTGAACCCCGTATCTCCTGCAACCGCTTTTTGGGCCCATTTGTGGATGTTCCCATCCGAGGTATGGACTTCAGTAACCCCTTTGTATAAGGATGTGCGGGCTTGTCAAATATGTCAGTAACCGGCGCCGTCTCTACAATCTGTCCGGCATACATGACCACCACCCGGTTGGCCGTCTGGGCCACAATACCCAGGTCGTGCGTTATAAACAACACAGACATCTTGAAATCGGCCTTGAGATTTTCGATAAGGGTAAGTATTTGCGCCTGAGTACTCACATCCAGCGCGGTGGTGGGCTCGTCTGCAATTAAAAGACCGGGTCTGCAGATCATGGCCATGGCGATCATCACACGCTGACGCATACCGCCGGAAAGTTGGTGAGGATATTCCTTCATCCGCTTCCGGGCCATCGGTATTTTAACACATTCCAGCCATGTCGCCGCCGACGCGTAGGCTTCGGTTTTTGACAGTCCCTGATGGACCATGAGGGGTTCGGCAATCTGTCTGCCCACAGGAAGGATCGGGTTAAGAGATGTCATAGGTTCCTGAAAAACCATCGAAATATCGTTACCCCGCAATCGACGCAGTGCTTCCGGGCTGATGCTCAGAAGATTTTCCCCTCTGAACAGAATGCGACCGGATTCGACGACGCCCGTTGTCATATCCACCAGGCCGAGAATACTCAGGGCCGTTACACTCTTGCCACATCCGGATTCCCCCACGAGTCCCAGGGTTTCCCCTTCCTCCATGGAAAAGGACACGTGGTCCACCGCTCCCCGAACACCTTGTGGTGTATCAAAGGAAACAGACAGATCTTGGATTTTTAGAAGCGTTGAAGGCATTGCAGTTACCTGTTCGCAGTAAGCAGTAAGAAGTAAGTGGTAAGCAGATTAAGGCTTGAAAACTTATTGCTCATAGCATATACGGATCCAGATTGTCCCGGATACCATCGCCGAGAAGGTTAAAACCGAGCACGGTCCAGGCGATGGCAACGCCTGGAAAGATCGACATCCAGGGTGAAATCTCCATAAATGTCTGTGCTTCGTAAAGCATCCTACCCCACGAGGCATGAGGCGGCTGGGTACCGAGCCCCAGATAGCTCAAGCCTGCCTCGGCCAGAATAGCAACAGCAAATTGAATGGTGGCCTGGATAATCAGAGGAGATATTAAATTCGGCAGTACATGGCGAATGGTGATGGACCACTCACTGGCGCCGCTGGCACGGGCTGCATCAATAAATTCACGACCCCATATAGTCAAGGCTACAGCTCTGGTGAGCCTGGCAAAAACTGGAATATAAAAAATACCGATGGCCACCATAACATTGCTGATAGAGGGCCCCCATATGGCAGAGATAAGTATGGCTGTCAAAACGGCCGGGAACCCGAAGAGCAGGTCGGAAAACCGCATAATGGACTCGTCCGCCCATTTCCCGAAGTATGCCGCAATCAAACCCAGGGCAACTCCCGCCATCATACCGATAGCAACAGTTGCCAGACCCACGGCAATCGAGTTGACGGCACCCACCATGACGCGGGACATAACATCCCGTCCGTATTGGTCCGTACCCAGAAGATGGCGAAAAGATGGCGCCTCCAGCCGGTGTCCGGGATTCATTATGTTGGCCTCATAAGGCGTCCAAACAAGACTGATGGCCGCTGCCAGAACAACTACGGCTGTTAACACAAGTCCGCATCTGAAGTTAAGATTTTTTAAAGGCTTCTTCATCTTTCAAGTCTTATTCTGGGATCGATGACTGCGTATGCCAGGTCCACGAGAAAGTGAACAATGACCACCGCTGCAGCCATAAACAGGACGATTTCCCGAACAACCGGCAAATCTCTTTGCCCGATCGCCTGGAACACCAGACGCCCAAGCCCGGGCAGGTAGAAAACATTTTCAATGATGATGGCGCCGGCCAACAACTGCCCCATCTGAAGACCGAGAATGGTTAGCACGGGAATAAGTGCATTCCGCAATGCATGCACATACAGAACGGTTCTTTCCCGGAGCCCCTTTGCTCTGGCAGTGCGAATATAATCCTCTTGCAGCACATCCAGAACAGACGAACGGGTTACGCGGGTGAGAATGGATGCACGGACAACCCCCAGGGCAAATGCCGGCAAGAGCAGCGACTTAAAAGACCCCCGGAAATCGGCCATCCACCCTGGAAATCCACCCGCTGGGAACAACCCCAACTTAACGGAAAAAAAGAGTATCAACAAAATTCCCAGCCAGAATTCAGGTATTGCCAGGCCCAGTTGTGTGAACGTCATCACCGAGATATCGCCGGTCCGATTCTGGTGACGTGCCGCAAATATTCCCAGGGGCAGAGAAATGGCCACGGCGATTATCATGGCCATGAACGCCAGCGGACCCGTGACGGCCAGACGGGAAAGGATCAAATCGAACACAGGTACATCATAATGGATAGAGCGACTGCCGATACCGGAAAGTGTACGACCGATCCAGTTCATATACTGAGTCCAAAAGGGTTGGTCGAGACCCAGTTCACTTCTCAGATTGGCCAGGGTCTCCGGCGTTGCATTGATACCCAGGATAATCTGGGCCGGATCACCGGGCAGGATAAACAGAACCGCAAAAACAATCCATGAAACCAGGAACAGAAGAATACCAAGGGTGAAGATTTTTTTGATGAGATATTTTGACATATCACATTGAAATAATTTTAAATTCGAAAACCGAAATACGAAACAAATTCTAACATAAAATCGTTACACGAGCATAGACAAGGTTTTACTTTTCGAGCCACACCCGGGTACAATCCAGAGCCACAGTTGGATAGTTCTCCCACCAGCCCATGACCTTCTTTTTCATGGTAGGCAAGCCCGATACCGAAAACAAATAGCCATTGACGGCATCATCGGCGATAATTTCCTGGCACCTACCGAACCATTGGGCCTTCTCTTCTTCATTGGGTGCTTTTAGAGCCTTTGCATATGCATCTCTGAATGCCTGAGAGTCATACTGAAAGTAATAGTCCGGATTCGCATAGATGCCGATATCCCATGCCTCGACATGACCAATCATGGTCAGCTGGTATTCTCTTTTCTTGAATATCCGGTCAATCCACTGGCCCCATTCCACAATTTCAATCTTCAACCGGATACCGACTTTCCCAAGCATATCTGCAATGACTTCACCCGCTCTTTTGGAGTAGCTGTAGATAGCCGGTAGTTTGATGGTGGCATCAAAGCCATCCGGGAAACCTGCCGCTTTCAACAACTCTCTGGCTTTCTCCGGGTTATAGGAAAATCTGTCCGTTAAATCGACATAATAGGGGGTCGACGGGGACCAGTGTGAGCCGATAGGTGTGCCATAACCGAACATCACCAGGTCCACAACCGTCTGCCGGTCTATGGCATATGCCATGGCCTGTCGAACACGCACATCGTCAAATGGTTTGGTCTTATTGTTGGTGGACATGATGACTTCGCCGGTAGTCGAGCCGGCAAAAACCTTGAACCGTGGGTCCTTTGACAACGCTATCACCGACTCCGGCGCACCGATATAACCGATGACATCGATATCGCCGGCTTTAAGTGCTGCTATCTGGGCACTGGTATCACCAATAAATTTAAAGGTCACCCTGTCCAGATAAGGAAGTGCCGGATCCCAGTAACCGTCAAAGCGCCGCATTTCCACACGGTCTCCCCGCACCCACTCGACGAACCTGAAAGGCCCGGTTCCGATGGGGTTTGACTTGGCTGACTCGTAGCTCTTCATGGGGAGCATCACGGCATCTCCTTCGGCCATGTGGGCGATGAACAGAGCATCCACTTCCTTGAGTACGACACGAAGGGTATCGGTATCAATTATATCGATATTCTGAATGCCCCTGAAATACTCCGGATGTGGATTGACAGTCCCTTCACCCATGGCTCGTTCAAGATTCCATTTGGCCACCTGCGCATCAAACGGTTCACCATTGTGAAACCGTACCTCTTTTCGAAGAATGAAATCATAGGTAAGCCCGTCAAATGACACCGACCAGTCCGTGGCCAATCCCGGTACAAACCGGCCGTTGCTGTCGACCTTGATGAGCCCTTCGAAGATATTCGCATACACCACCCTGTCGATGGCAGAAGCCGTATTGGCTGTGGGGTCGAGTCCCAACGGTTCCGCTGGTTGACAGACAGTCAGGCTGCCTCCTTTTTGCGGACTCGCTGCCACGGCATGAAACACAGGAATGAAAAAAACCAGCAACAGGACGAGAAATACAATTTTCTTCATGGGGTCTCCTCATGGGCTCTGATGATAAATAATTCACATCACGTCAGGATATCTTTGACAATGATCGGTGGACTATAGGGTATTTTTCGATGAGATTCAAGGGGATAAGTCTTGACCCAACTTTTGGTTTTCATCTTGATAGGGCGAAATGGGTGATCCGATGGCAATTTGAGCTGTTTGAGCCATAGGTCTGTTTATTGCTTACAGCTTACTGCTTATTGCTCTATCCGGCAGGTCCCTGAATGCCATGAAATCCCCGTGGGTTTCAGCAGCAAGGATTCCATGAACAATGGCTCTCGACATGCATTCGGCAGCAGCATGACCCATATCGTTCATGGCCTGGGCCTTATTACCGGCCAGGACACCCTGAGTATCCGGCAGCACTCTCTTGCCGGTTGCCAGGCAAAAGAGGGTATCCCCATCAAACATGGTGTGTGACGGTCTCACGGCCCGTGCCAGACCATCGTGTGCCATCTGCGCAATTTTCTTAGCCTGGGCCTTGGTTATCTTTGCATCGGTTGCGACAATACCGATGGTTGTATTGGCAATGGGCGGCGCCGGCAGTTGTTGAGGCAGCCGGACGCTTCTTTTTCCCTGATCACCATACTCATTCTTTATCCCCGTATCCCGCTCCCATATCATACCCGTATCCGGGTTTACTACCGATCCGAACGAGTTGACAGCTACAACAGCTGCCATGGTAATCCCATGTGCCATCACAAGACTTGCTGATCCCAAACCGCCCTTAATGGCGCCGGACACTGCCCCTGTACCTGCGCCTAGACAGCCTTCCGAAAGAGGGCCATTGTGAGCAGCGTCACAAGCCCTGGCACCCCAATCTGCTTGAATCGGAGGAATAAAATCAGCACCCCGCCCCAGGTCACACAAGACCGCAGCAGGCACAATGGGCACTACGTGGTTCTCATCTTCATCCATGGGAAATCCAAGATGTCTATCCGCCAGCCAACGAACGACCCCGTCGGAAGCCGCCAGGCCATAGACAGAACCTCCGGAAAGCACCACTGCCTGTACACTCTCCACCAGGTTGATCGGGTTCAGAAGATCGGTTTCACGGGTACCGGGAGCAGACCCCCGAACATCAACCCCGGCAACAGCCCCCTCCTTACACAAAATAACCGTCACACCACTGGCGGCCACTTTGTTCGTGTAATTTCCGGCCATTATTCCGGCTACGTCCGTAATCGAATTGTGCTTTCCCACTATCGCCATCTCAGATTCCTCACATGCCTTTTCTCTTGACACCAGACAAGCTATCATTTTCTTGGCATGATGAAAAGCCCTTTACCCCATAGTTGCATAAACAACATGGCAAAGTATAGATAATGAGTCGTTATTATATACAATACCGTTGCGATAGCGCCATTTTCTGGATATTCCCCCAGATGAATTCTTCCGACTTCGCTCTTCGAGCTACGCCGGGACAAGAAGGATGGCGTCTATTTTGCCATGTTGTTTACCCTGCGGGAAAGCCGGAGAACTTCAGATCCTGCGTTGCTGAGGGTTCGAAGTAAATAACTACGACGTCACCCTCAGACGCCTTGACTCTGAAGCTCTCCGGCTTTTGCAACACTGAGGTTTACGCTGCACTCAGGGTTCGAATACCCCGAAGACCTTGTCCGGCGAGGCTTATACAACCCTATCAGTTCCCTCCCTTTTAAGGTGGTGGCTATTTTTTAAAAAATACCACATATAGTACCACAAGGTTCTTGACACACTATATATCAAGCTCTATACTCTTTTATTCACAGTTGAGACTTTTGTCTCCCTGATCTTTTTCAATCCAAATCTTGCACCACCTTATATGCAAATATACCCCTGGTTCCAACCTGGGTTTTATTTATATTTACCCAATAAACAGAATGTATGAAAACGGAGGATGTTTATGGCTACAATGACGATCAAAAGACTTCATGAACTACTGGAAAACAATGCGGACAAAGATGTCCTGGCATGGGCAGGGGCCTGTCACGACTGCAAGTCCGAAGCCCAGGTAACGGCTACACCAAAAGAAGACGGCATCCATATCGATGGGGGAAGCGTGTACGAACCTGCCTCCGACAAGTTCATGATCAAGTGTAATGCCTGTTTTGAAAAGGATCCGGTTCTGAGAAATTATCAGGATTGTGAGGTCTACAGCAGGGTGGTAGGGTATCTGCGACCCGTTGCCCAATGGAACGATGCCAAGCAGGCGGAGTTCAAGGACAGGAAACTGTATGATCCAAGCATTTGCTAATTTAGGTTTTAAATAAACTAAGGTCCGCCAGAGACGCTGTCACTGGCGGATCAGTTATTTTCGCTATCCTGTGGATTAACTTCCGACGGTTTGCTCGCCACCTGGCAAGCATTGCGAACTCATGTCGATACACCTAATTTCGGGAGGATATATACCTGAAGTAATATCCAAACACCTACAATGATGAACAGTATAATGGTTTCTTTCATGGGTTTCCTTTCTTGGTGCCGTTCGACACATGGTTGCTTTCAATTTACACGCTTTTATCTTGGGTCAACCTAAGCCCCAATACAACAATTGTCAAGGCAATTGCCATCTATAAGGGTTGTCATAAATTTTCATGCTCAACTGCATCACTAGCATAGTGCCCTGCCGGATCGATGATGTTTCTTGACTTGACAACAATAACCAATTCATTCAATTTTGGCGTAATGAAACACAAACGAAAACATTTCCCGATACTTTTTACCGCCCTTTTCGGCACGATTTTCCTGTCTCTTCTCTTTATCCGTATGGGAATATTTGACAGTCAGCCGGCCCGGATGGATATCGCCGATATATTGTCATCTGAAATCATTGCAGATCGGGACACCTGGATGAATATCTTCCAGGGCAAGAAAAAGATCGGCTTTTCCCATTCACGCTATGCACGCCTGGAGCAGGGATATCGTTTCAACGAAACCATGTTTATGAGAATAAACACCATGGGGATGATTCAGGATATTGGTCTCAATACCAGCGGTACCCTTAACACGGATTTCTCGCTCAAATCATTTGATTTTGAAATTGCCTCCGGACGTTTCAATTTCTCTGCAGCCGGTGACATAACTGGCAAGACCCTTAAGGTGAACACCCAAAGTGCCGGTGCAAAACAGACTTACCAATTAACCCTGACCGACAATATCTACTTCACTTCCGGCATTGTTCAAGCAGCCAGCGCCGGCAAATTAAAACCGGGTGACCAGCTCACATTAAAGGTCTTCGACCCTATTGCCATGGGTCAGGAATCGATTCTGCTCCACGTCCTTGAAGAAGAAAACATCACCATCATGGAACAGGTGAAAAAAGCGACCAAGATTTCACTCAAATTCAAAGGCGCCACCCAACTGGCGTGGATGGATGAAAAAGGGGACCTTTTAAGAGAAAAAGGCATGCTGGGAATTATCCTTGAAAAAACATCCCGTGAAGACGCCATGTACGGCCTCCCCATCCAGTCGAGTCAGGATCTCACTAAAGCCGCATCAATTCCATCCAACATCGATATCGACAATCCGGACGGACTGATGCAGATGCGATTCGAGATAACGTGTTCAGGTGATTTCGCAGAACAGCTTCAAGGAGGCAGACAGACCTATAAAGCCCCGGTTCTCTCAATCCAAAAGGAATCTCTCGACGATCTTCTGCAACAAGATCCTCCTCTGGTTCCCATGGAAAATTTCACGACCTTTCTGGCGCCCAGCCCTTTTATTCAGTCGGACCATCCTGCTATTCAAAAGCTGACATCCGATCTGGTTGCCGAGAATGACCTCCCCCTTGAAAAAGCGCGCAAACTGGTTGCCTGGATACAGGCACATATTCAAAAACGCCCGGTCATATCTCTCCCGGATGCTCTGTCCACCCTTGAAAACCGCATAGGAGACTGCAATGAGCATGCGGTGCTCTTTGCAGCGCTGGCGAGAGCTGCCGGAATCCCCACCAAGATCGAAGCCGGTGTGGTCTTTCTACGAAAACGTTTCTTTTATCATGCCTGGAACAGTATTTATGTCGGCAGATGGATCACTGTCGATGCGCTGTTTGACCAGATACCGGCCGATGTCACCCACATTCGTTTTGCCGGCGGCATGCAGAAAGACCAGCTCGACATATTGGGCCTCATTGGAAATTTAAAAATCCGGATTCTGAATGGAACATCAAATGATAGAACTTAAAAATCTCACCAAACGCTACGGCGAAGTCGTTGCGGTCAACGATCTGAACATCCAAATCGCCCAAGGCGAAATTTTCGGGTTCATCGGGCCAAACGGCGCCGGCAAAACAACGACCATCAAAATGATCGGAGGCATACTGGTGCCGACTATCGGAGAAATCCGAATCTGCGATATCGCTATGGCCGAAAACCCGGAAGCGGCAAAACTTAAGATCGGATTTATTCCCGACCGGCCATACCTTTATGAAAAACTCACCGGTATCGAATTCTTGAAATTCGTCGCCGATCTGTATCACGTGGATGCCCGTCATTTCCTGAAGAAAGCGCATGAAAAGCTGGAGCTGTTTACCCTCTCGGACTGGTCCGAAGAGCTCATAGAATCCTACTCCCACGGCATGAAACAGCGGTTGATCATGGCCTCCGCCCTTCTGCACGAACCGGAGGTCATCATTGTCGATGAACCCATGGTCGGACTCGATCCTCTGGGTATCAAGCTGGTCAAGGATCTTTTTAAACATCTGTCCGAAAATGGTACCACTATTTTTATCTCCACGCATACCCTCCAGGTAGCGGAGGACTTGTGCCATCGCGTGGGCATTATTAACAAAGGCGCCCTGATCGCAATCGGTTCACCGGAAAAACTGAAACAAGACCTGCAGGCCACCAATGCCGACCTGGAGGATGTGTTTTTAAAATTGACGAATCCGGGGACTTAAAGACGCTTTGCTGTCATTATAGATCGTTTTAGGTTTTATGTTTTAAGTTTTAGGTATGAGCCATCAGCTTTGAGCTACAATAAATAACGCGCGTAGCGCTAATGTCGTCCGAAGGACAAATGACGCACGCAGTGCTAATGACAGCGGCAGGATATATATATAGTTCCTTGTCCTGATTATCTCAACAATTTGGTAGAAAAACATAAGGTCGATACGTAATCATGCATGACATCCTCACCCTTGTCAGACCCAGAGTCTTGAGTTTCAAGAACGCCTCATTTTTTCGGGGAAATAAACAGGGCAGCCTCATAAAGCTGCTGCTGTTTGGTGGTATCGGATTCACTTTCTGGGGCGGCATCTTTGCGGTGTCATTCCGGGTTCTACGTTATTTTAAAGGCGTTGAAGAGCTGGGCGATCTCCTTGCATTCAAGCTTTTATCCATGATTCTTATCACGCTCCTGTCTCTGCTCATTTTCAGTAGTATTCTCACGTCCCTGTCCAAACTCTTTTTGAGCAAAGATCTAAACCTGGTACATGCCATGCCGGTTTCCACTTACCGGATCTTTCTGGCCAGATGGATAGAAAGTACGCTGGACAGCTCCTGGATGGTCGTCATCTACCTGCTGCCGGTTTTTCTGGCCTATGGAATCGTATTCAATGCGGGTCTGTTTTATTACGTTACCGTTGGATCGGCAATTCTTTCCCTGGCTGTCATCGCCTCCTGCTTGAGTGCCATGATCGTGGTATCCGCCGTTGTCTTAATACCGGCCAATCGTATTCGGAATCTCTTTGTCTTCCTGGGCCTGTTGCTCTTCATTCTCCTTTTCATCGCTTTCCGTCTCCTGAAACCCGAAAGACTGGTCAACCCGGAGGTCTTTTCAACAGCACTGATGTACCTTTCGGCGCTTAAGACACCGAATCTGCCTTACCTTCCCAGCACCTGGGCATTTGACGGTATTCAGGCCGCAATCAATGGGTCCATCGTTGAAACCCTCTTCCATATGGGTCTTTCGTGGTCATGCGTCGGCATGATGATGTTCCTGATGATCATCATGGCCGACAGACTCTATCTGGCAGGATTGTCCAAAGCCCAGACGTCACCGGCCAGGCTTTTGAAACATAAAATATCGGGCGACAGAATCTTTTTCTTTCTACCGGCACCCCTGAAAGCGCTTGTGGTAAAAGAAATCAAATCGTTCTTTCGAGACCAGACCCAATGGTCCCAGATATTTCTCATCGGTGGTCTGGTGTTGATTTATATCTTCAATTTCAAGGCGCTTCCCCTTGAAAAAGCCCCCATCAATACCGTATACCTGCAGAATCTCCTGTCTTTTCTAAATGTAGGCCTGGCATCATTTGTTCTGATTGCCGTTGCCGGACGTTTTGTCTACCCGGCTATCAGTAACGAGAACGAAGCTTTCTGGATTGTCAAATCGTCACCCATCTCCCTGCGGCAATTTCTATGGGTGAAATACTTCATTTACCTGTTGCCACTCCTCATCCTAACGGAAATCCTCATCATAGTCACCAATATCTTTTTGAATGTCACACCCTTTATGATGTTTCTATCCACCATAACGATTTTTTTCATGGTTCCTGGCGTGGTGGGCATCGGCATCGGGTTCGGGGCGGCTTACCCGAATTTCAAATCGGAAAATCCAGCCCAATCAGTCACCAGTTTTGGCGGGCTGCTTTTTATGATTTTGTGCGCTGCGTTTGTCGGCGGGATCGTCATGCTGGAAGCCGGGCCTGTCTATAACCTATTCATGGCAGGGTTTCATCAACGAACATTGTCCATTCTCGAATGGGTATGGATCATCGGATCTTTTTCGCTGTCTTTGATTATTTGTATGCTGGCGTTGATCCTGCCCATGCGTTTCGGAGAGAGAAAGCTAGCAGAGCGGGTCATATAAACCCCAACATTGGGGTAAACCTTTCCGGCACTCTGGGAGTTGCGCTACTTGATGATGAAGACCGAAACATCCCTGGCAGCGTTGAGAACCTTTTGCGAGGTGCTCCCAAAAAAGAAATCCCTTATTCCGGAAGTCCCTCCCCTGCCGATAACCACAACTTCATAGCCGTCTTCGGCCTCGCGAAGGATATCTCTCGCAACCCCCTCTTTCAGGTCTTCGTGTTTGGTGCTGATGTTCGTTTCCTCGAAACCCTTGTTTATGAGTGTCTCTTTTGCCTGTTGTATAGCGGTATCCACTAGCTCCCTCTTTTTATCTTCCATGCTGCAAAAAGCACTTTGTTGGGACTTAAAATAAGGGATCAGTTCGGGGCTGTTCATTTTGCACAGGGCCCCTGTATCGATAGCGACGCTGAACAGGGTGATACGCGAATCCCTGGCAAACGTTTCAGAAACAACGACAACAGCCCGCTGGGCATTCTCCGATTCGTCAACTGCGATCAAGATATTTTTGCTCATGGGGTATCTCCTTTTTTGTGGCATTCACAATCTTTTGAGATGGCTTCTTAAAAAAAGGCAGTGTGTTGGTAACACACTGCCTTCAATAACATAATACCCAAATAACAGTTTTCAAGGTACCTATAAGAATTGTCACAAATGAGATCCAAGAGCGTGACGGCTATAGATTATGATCCCAATCCCATCCGTTTGTAAAACTCAGGGATCTGCTGGATATCAAATGGAGGGACCTCGTCAATAATCTCTTTCGAAGTAATTGGATCCAACGGCCAGTGATCCGGTTTTCGGGATGCCATCCGGCTGCTGATCCTGTTGGCATAGCACCCACACCCCGGTACCTGAAACTGCTCACTCATGGTCTGCCAGATATCCTCGACAGCCTCCTTCAAAATATTGCCAAAAGATATCATCGCAAAATCACAAGGGCTCACATTGCCCTGGGAATCAATAAACATATAATTATACCCCGCGCCACAACCATAATATTGCCGGCTTTCAAAATAATCATAAGCAAAGACGCCTGGGTAGCCAGGTGTTGCCGTGCACATCTTCTGTATTTCAAATATAGTCTGTACATGTTTGGGTGACAGCAGTGCATCGGGGGTTCTCGTCAGGTGGCCACTGAGGATGGGTGATGTCAAGCGCATGTCATTGACACCCAGATCACGAAAAAAATCGATGGTCTTAAACAACTCCTCACGGTTGTCAACAAGATCCCGGTCCGGAACAAACGATATCGCCACATAAAACCCCGCTTCCTTGAAAAGCTCAATGGCTTTGACGGCACAGGCGTGCATACCTTCTTTTCTTCTTCCTTTATCGTGCCTCTGAGCTGAATAGTGGTCAAGGCTGACAATGGGGATCCCCAGTCCAGCCTGTTTGAGGCGCTGAACCCGTTCCCGTGTAAGACGATATCCGGTGGTAAAAAGAAGGGACATGGATCGTTGATCGATACAGGCAATAACATCTTCCAGGTCTTTGCGAAGGAGCGGCTCGCCGCCGGTCAGACCGATAACACTGGTTCCCATTCCCTGAACCGAGGCAATGGACTCTTTCAGGTATGCAAGAGACAGAACGTCCTTTTTGGCTCGATCGGCAAAGGAACAGTGCCAGCAGTTGCATGGACATTGTGGCGTAATAGCAAAGTTCACGATGACCGGCTTAGATATACCTGACGCTGTTGAAACAACGCCCTTGAGGAACCGATCATAAGCCGGCGAAGGATACGCTGGTGTGAAGGTATTCGAATAAATCTTGCCGTTTAACCGAGTCAGCTTGCTCTCCTTGGAAACATAGTTCAGGGCCAGCTTCTGCTTGATCGTCAACCCCCTGAGTTCCTTGTGAAGCCCCATTTTAAGCGTCGCCATCAGCCGCCTGGGTCCATAAAGTTGTTGTCCGTTCATATATCCGCCTTTGCGCTCCAGGTGAATAGAAACTATCTCAAAAATATCGTTTGACTCAAATTCTGCAGTATGGATGTTTATCCCGCTGAATCAGCAAGGCGGTTCGAAACATTCATTTTTTGAGGATGTCTGCCAGCATACATCCTGCTGACTCTTTTCCAGTCGGATACGCAACCACTCTGGAATTTTCATCTTGTCGAAAGTGTCCATATCGATACAGACCGTGACATTATGACCGACAACACGCGGCAATTCCTCGGTTTCCCGGAATACCCGATACCCGAAAGTTATGGACGTGCTGCCCACCTTTATGACACATACCTCGATCTCTATTTTATCACCATATCGAAGTGGTTTGGAAAAATCCGTCTCCAGGTGAACCGTGGGAAGACCCATGCGATGCTCGTTGACAACCGTCGGGTATTCTATTTCCAGTTCATGGGAAAAAAATTCTTCTAATGCAATATGAAAATAATGCAGAAATCTCGGGTAGTAGACAATACCGGCACGATCGATATCGCCAAATCGAATTTTGAGTTGTGATCTGTATGCCATATTGGTTTTCTCCTTGCTGAAAGTATCGGGGAATTATTAATTTTTACCTTACTGAAGAATGCCTCATGCATCAACTCTGTTTTTCGAACCGATTAACCTTCATTACATCTTGTCAGGAGAATCTTTTCCTGCTAGCTTGAAAGTTTCAAGGATTCGCGCAAAAAAGGAGTTGATATCATGGTGTCCGGTAAATATCCCCAACAACCTGTCATTGCAGTCGGCGCAGTCGTGGTGCACAAAAATCGCATATTACTGATCCGTCGGGGTAAGGAACCAGCCAAGGGAGAGTGGGCCATACCCGGAGGGCGTGTTGAGTTAGGAGAAACCATGCGTGAAGCGGCGGCACGGGAAATTATGGAAGAAACCTGCGTTTCCATCCGTCCAGAAGAATTGGTATATTTCTTTGAAACGATTCAGCCCGACCCAGACGGCAGAATTCGGTTTCATTATACCATCTTCGACTTCATGGCTGAATACCTGGCAGGCGAACCCAATCCCCGGGACGACGCCATGGATGCCAGGTGGGTATCGGCAGAGGACGCCAATACCTACAACCTGAACACCAAAACCCGGGATCTTCTGAATCGAATCGGATTTATCTCCTGAACAAATTTGTTTTACGGATTTATTTACGATGTCAGCTTCGATGAAATGTTTGCCACATGCCGGCCCTGAAATCGAGCAGCTTCCAGTTCGTTATCACTCGGCATTCTTTCACCAGACCCACCGGCAATTGTCGAAGCACCATAGGGAGAGCCACCGGTTACCTCGTCGATTCTCATCTGACCCTGAAAAGCGTATGGCAGTCCTACAACCACCATGCCATGGTGCAGCAGGGTTACATGAAAGGTCAGGAGGGTCGATTCCTGACCACCATGCTGGGTCGCGGTACTTGTAAAAACACTACCGGCCTTGCCGACCAGAGTTCCTTCAGCCCACAACTGCCCGGTGGCATCCAGGAACTGACGCATCTGGCCACACATATTGCCAAAACGGGTCGGTGTGCCAAAAATTATTGCATCCGCCGATGCCAGGTCTTCCACTGTGGCGACCGCTACCTCGGCCTGTGACTTTTGGGCATCCAACGCACCCATTTTTTCAAGAACCGTTTCCGGTAATGTTTCCGGTACGCGCCTCAGAACCGCCTCCGCATGCTCTACCGAATTGACACCTTCTGCGACTGCCTCTGCCATCCGGCGGATATGCCCATATGTCGAATAATATAGTACGAGTACTTTCATATCGTTGTCCTCCTTATTGTGTAATGCAGTTATCTATAAAGCCCAAGTTACATAACGAACAGAGGTCTTCGGGGATTCGTTTTAAAGTCGGGCAACTGTTTGAGCCCATTTCATTTTTTTATTGCATGTTTCCTGTTTCTGGTTATCATATGTTATGGTTCGATCATATAAATTCGGACTTGTTACATACGGGTCCGGTGGAAACAGGTGAATTGGCAAGGGAGATTATGTCATGAAAGAACTCATCAGTAAAATTGCGCAGGCGCTGGTCGACAAACCCGAGGTTGTGTCGGTTGATGAAGTACATGGCGAGCATACTACGGTGCTGAAACTGAATGTGGACAAATCAGACCTGGGAAAAATCATCGGTAAAAAGGGAAACACCGCCCGGGCCATCCGGACACTTTTGAGTGCAGCTTCCGGAAAAGCTCAAAGGCGTCATTTCCTTGAAATTGTTGAATAAATAATATCGTTATACGATTTTATTGAGCCTTTTAACGCCTTGCTCAGGGCCAGGATATGCAACCATTGCTACAGTGGGCTACCCTTCTGAGCATAAATCGTTTGCTAAGCATGATCTCACCTCCCCTCGTCCTGTTAAGTCTTCCCCATAGTTGCATAAACAACATGGCAAATAATAGATAATGACCTGTTAATTTAACCAATATCGTCGCAATAGTACCAACCCCTGGATTTCTCTACTGGTGTATTCAAAGGATGGCATCTTTTTTGCCATGTTGTTTACCCTTCGGGAAAACCGGAGAACTTCAGATCCTGCGTTGCTAAGGGTTCGAAGTAAAACACTACGACTTCACCCTTAGACGCCTTGACTCTGAAGCCCTCCGGTTTTTGCAACGTTGGGGTCTTCTCAAATAAATTTCGCTCCAAAAGCGCCTTCTTCAGACCACACAACACTGGCATCCCGGTTATCTTCTTGATTGTCACACGATATGGCTAAACGGATTTTCATCCCCTTCTGCATGCAACCAGGCGTCTTCGCAAGAATGCTGGCACCATAGTTGCTCATATTTTCAATGGCACCATTGTAGGTTCTCTCTCCTACAAGAAATGTCACGTCCCTTTTACAGATGGTTCTACCAACAAATCTTTTATCGTTCATATTGCCATCCCTCATTGTTTTTCACTGCTATGCCATTACGCCCAAATATAAAACCTGAACTGAGCGATTTTTATCTCGATCTGCACCAATCTCTTGTGGATAAAGGGTTCGCAAAAAGCCTCGACAGATCCACTGGTATGCCTACGTTTTTTTCGAACCCTCCTCCATCAAGATCTCGGCACATCTCTTCGGGAAAAATTGCTCAGTTCAGATAAAAGTTACCTTGTCTTTTATATACTACATCGTGGTATTGTTTTGTCAAGTTTTATTGACCTTCGAAAACACCCGGGTCTGAATAATTCAAACCATTTTCTGATATTTTTAATCTCGATGATCAGGTTTGAATTTTTTATTTACCGGTGATAATATTACAAAGGTCTAAGCTGAGCGATTGTCGAGGTTGCCGTAGCTAAGCAAGTTGAGCATAGCGAAATCCCGCCCCGCGGGAGAAGACGCTGTTCCGCTCTTGTTGGGGCGTAACTCGAAGAGCAAAGACCAAATAGTGAACTATGCGATATGGCATCTGACGCCGTAGATGCGGTAAGATCGGCAATCCCAACGGGTTTCAAATTTCAATGAAAAAAACAAAAACAATCATAGCGATCCCGTCCATTTCCGACTTCTACACGACCACCCATCGCCTGTCGGCTTTGGGGGAAAAAATCGTTGAAAAAATTCTGCAAAACCAGGGATGGAACACCCGGCTGCTGCATTTTCCCAGAATGGGGAAGCAAGCTCAGCCATTACCACCATCCCTATCCCATTTGAAAAACTATCTAATTCCGGGCGAATTCGGTCCCACCGCATTCTTCTCTCGATATCAGCGCTTTGGCCCCTCTCCTAAAGACAGTGCAGTCACCATTCTATCCGAAAATCCCCATGTTGTTTTCCTTTCATGTTTTGCCTTTGCCTATGCCGACGATACCCTGTCCCTTGCCAGACATCTCAAGCAGCAAAGCCCATCCGTACCTGTTTATGTCGGGGGTGCCGGGGTCAGCGTGTTCCCGGGTTATTTTCAAGCGGAAGAAAGTATCGATGCAGTTATTCCGGGTGAAGCAGAAAGTTCCCTGACAGCTTTTCTTGGAAGCAACACGGGTCCTGATCGCAGTACCGACCCGCACATTGAACACCCGGATAGCATTGACTTTTCCATTGCAACGACGGGGTCTTCCAAAAACGGTCAATGGCTGACAACGACTCTCAGCAGGGGATGTCCCCGAAAGTGCAGTTTCTGCGCCAATCACCTTACCCATGGCAGATCTTTTCGAACCGTACCCATTGCCGCGTTTTTATCGGCCATCCAGGCCTTCCCCAAGGATATCCCCCTCCATATCAACTTCGAAGATGACAATCTTCTCTTGGACAAGGAATATTTCTTTGCCATACTGGAAGCCGTTCGAAACCAGTTCCCCCTGGTGGATTTCAGCGCAGAAAACGGAATGGACTACCTATTGCTCGACATGGACACTATAGACAGACTCATTACTCTCGGTTTCAGGCAGTTCAATCTTTCCATGGCATCTCTTTCCCCTTCTATTCTGAAAGATTCTCACCGCCAGGGTGATTCAGAACACCTGCAGGAGATCCTCCGTTATCTGAGCCGAAAAAAAATCCCCTCCATCACCTATTTCATTTGTGGCCTGAAACAGGACACCACCGATTCCGTACTTGAAAACATACGCTTTCTATCCAGGCAGACGACACTTATCGGCATATCGCTGTTTTATCCGGTACCGGGCCTGCCGGGATTCAAGGAAACGCAACCTTTTTTCGAATCCGACTCCCATCTCTGCACCGGAAGCGCTGCTTTTCCATGGTCCGGGTCCCTCACCACCGCCCAGATGATTACCGCCTTCCGTATTGCCCGTTTTGTCAATTTCACGCAAAAAAAAGAATATCAACCACAAGAGATCGACCTGCTGACACGAATCCGAAGGGAAAGAAAACTCTATACTTTCCAGCGAAAAGGCAGGCAAAAATGGATGATACATCCTCCGGGTCTGGATATAGAGATGGAAAATGGATTTTTCGAAGCTGTCCGTACTTAAAAATTATTTTTAGATGTGTTTCAGAAAAACATCTTGATCTTTATTTTGTATAGAAAGCCAAGGAGGAATTCAATTGGCTACCAATCGATAGGTTTTGAGATATTAGTACCCGGAATTGGATCAGGGAGTTGACAGGTTTTTAAAGTGCTTATTAATATGCTTTTAGTAAAATCAGCATGCTTTATAAGTGCTTTTGAAGGATGACGCTTTCTATTCGTCGATGGGAAAATCAAACCAACCATTTTTTTATTCTGCTCTTTAATCAGCCGGAGAGACTCTGCTAAGTCACTATCGTTTGAAACAATCACCGCACAATCATAATGATCTAACCATGCATCATTTAAAGCATGGATAGCCAGGTTGACGTCTGATCCCTTCTCCTCAGTTTTTACGATATTGGCAAATTTGATTTTCTTGCCAAAGGTTTCAGCACCAATTGGGTATGCTAATGGCGCGTTGATTGTATGGCTATTAAACTGCCCGAAGTGAACTGAAAGTTCTGGAATGTATTTTTTTATTGCCCGTAAAAATGTTTTTTGACGGAGTGGTTGTTTTGGATCAAACTTGCCGGTAACACGAGCAGTAAAATATTTAATGGCAAGAATATCATGTTTAGGATTAAGCACCTTTTTAAACAACGACATGAAATCGACCCATTTATAAGGGGTGTTTTTTACAACGCCATAATAGAAATTAAAACCATCAATATAAATATAAGTTCGCATTTTTATTTGTTTCAAATAGCAAGGACCACCCTAAGGTGGCCCCGCGCCCAAGGTCGAAACCATTGGGGTAGTTAGTCTTTGAATAATTGTAAATTTACCATTTTATCATTAATTGTCAACCCAAAACTAAAAAACTTGCTATGTGTAGAGATCCGGAACAGTTTTGTTTTCAAGATAACCACAATATCAAGCCTCTATGTACTCATTCTTCAGCGTCTCCAACGCCGTTTCTCGTATCTGATCCAGGGATTGCTGTACATCGGCAGGCATTTCCTGCGGCTTGTGGTTTTCAATAATATCAATGGCCTTTCCGACCGCTTTTTGTCCCCAGGTTTTTTGTCCCTGGGCCATCCAGGGTTCAAGGGTTTCACGGTTGCAGAGCTGGGGCTGCCAGTGTTCCTGCTTAAAATATTTCATGGTCTGATCGGTTGAAATAAATGCGCCCTGAGGACCGACCTGGCGAATCACATCCATGCCGATATGTTCCGCATCGATGTCAAAACCGCGAACGACACGCCGCACGTAACTGATTATCTCTGCGTTCATCACGAGTGCGGCCGGGGAACCCACCAGACCCTGCCCCATGTAACCAATATCATGAATCAGATTGGCACCGTCCAGCCCGGCCATGAGTAAAGACATAGACCATTCCATGCCGGCCTGCTCATCAGGTGCGTGTGAGTCGCTGACCCCTGCTGTTCCCCACATGGGGATGCCGTAATAATGATAAAGATCTGCACAGGCCGACAAGGCCAGTCTGTATTCCGGGCATCCATATACGCATGCAGAGGTCTTCATATCCAGAGTCGACATGCCGAACCCGGAAATGATGGGCGCACCCTTGCTCCTTAACTGATGAAGAACGATGCCGCTCAAGGCTTCGGCATTTCCGACGGTAATCGCACCGGCCAGCGTCACCGGTGCACTGGCTCCGGACATCATCCCGGGCGTATAGTTCACTGGAACTGCGTTGTCGGCACAGAAAAAGAGTTTCTTGATGGCGCCCGAAGAGTGGAGCAACGGTGTCAGTGGCTCAGCATAATGGATATGAATCGGCTTCTCCCTCAAGGCCTCTTTCCCACCAACGACAGCCGCCGCCATCTCATTGATGATGGCGATATCCTTTGTCCCTGCAGCCGTATAAAAAATAGGCTTTATCGAATTTTCCAACTGGGTCTTGAAGGAATCGATGTACATCAGGTTGGTGGGGGAGTCATATGGCAGAGCATAAGAGCCCAGAAAATCAATCTCTTCAAGGAAATCAGCCACTCTGGCGGCGTTTGCAACATCCGACAGTCTTGATTCTCTCAGCTTTCCGGACGCCAGGTCATAGGTCTTGATCAAATCCGTCCCCATCCCGAAATAGGTCTTATTGCCTTCCAATAGCATGGCTTCCTGACCCAACCGGTTATAGATGGTGATCCGTGAGGGTGCACTGCGGATGCAGTCCTCAACCAGCCAGTTGGGAATCTGGACGACATTGTCGGACTTTATCCGACATCCGGCATCAGCCATCATGTCCAGAGCCTCTGGATGCATCACCTTGACTCCGATCGTTTCCAGAAGTTCCAGAGTGGCGCAATGAATATGTTTGATCTGGTCCCGGGTGAGCACACGATAGGCCGGCAAACATTGAGATTTAAAGCCTGTGTTCATTACCATGTGTTTCTCCTTATAATAAAAGCATGCAAAGTTTTATTTATGCTGGAACCTTGATGAATTCGTAAAAAGTCCGAAACTCCGTCATGCCTGCGAAGGCAGGCATCCAGAAGTAATTGAAAATACTGGATTCCCGCCTTCGCGGGAATGACGCTAAAGGGCGAATTAAGAGTTTTTACGAGTTCATCAACCTTAGTTGAGCGTTTTAACTTCTGGAATTCTAAATCGACAGCATTCCTATAAGTTATAGTGAATTGAACATTCCAAAAAGTTAAAACCTCAACTTAGGTGGAAAAGATTCAGATCACGTTGCATCATCCCTTTGAAATCAATCCTTCCCATCTCTTCCATGGCTTCCGGCACTCCAATAAAAACGATCCGGTTCATGAGAGCTGCCATGGTTTTCTTCTGCATGATTTTCTCAAATTTGCCATGCCCCATTACCCAGTTGAACAGGTAGGTCCCTGTGCTGGTTTTGAAAATACCTTTGGCCCTTACCATGCCATCGGGAATCAAGGTCATCATTTCTTCAAACTGACTGCAATCCATCCCCTTCCAGGCAAAGGAACCAGACACCAGACGATCCGGGGGCGTCATCGACGTGCCTGG
>QMMS01000026.1 GCA_003647375.1 Deltaproteobacteria bacterium | reverse complement strand
TTGAGAAGGGAGGGTTAACCATGATACGAAAGGCCTTTTTCCCAGGGTGTTATATACAGGGGAAGGATATTCTCCGAAATCTCGGGGAAATTGAAGAACTTAAAAAGAAAAGAGTTTTTCTTCTCGCTACGAACAAGGCCGTTAAGAGCATTGTTCCGGAAAACCTTTCAACCTGGAAAAGTATATGCGAAATCAACTATGAGAAATTCAGTGGTGCGTGCACCTGGGATGAGATCAACAGGGTGCTCGAGATAGCAAGAGATGGCGTCTATGATTTCATCATCGGCATGGGGGGTGGGAAGACCATTGACACCGCCAGGGTGGTTGCCAGACAATTGGGTGTCAAGTATATTGCAGCGCCTACCATCGCCGCTACAGACGCACCCACCGCAAGTGCTTGTGTCGTCTACAGTAACGAAGGTTCTGTTGTCGACTATTTCATCACAAGCAATCCCGATTATGTTCTGGTTGATACGAGGATCATTGCTGAAGCACCGGCAAGGTTTCTTGTTTCCGGAATGGGCGACGCTCTTGCAACATGGTTTGAAGCGGAGACCTGTGATCGATCTAATTTCCGAAACATATGCGGCGGGTTCAATCTCAGGGCCATCATGTCCCTTGCCGAAGCGTGCTACAAGACCCTTTTAACATACGGCAGCACAGCCAAGATCGCTTGTGAAAACAATGTGGTAAGTCCAGCGCTTGAGTGCATTGTAGAAGCCAATACCCTTCTCAGCGGCCTTGGTTTCGAATCAGGTGGTCTCTCAACCGCACACGGCATTCATGACTGTCTCTGCAATCTGGAAGGCACGCACGCATATTATCACGGCGAAAAAGTGGCATTCGGTACCCTGGCCGGGTTATTCCTTGAAACCAGACCACAGCCGTTGGTAGACGAAGTGTACGCATTCTGCAGATCAGTCGGGCTGCCGACCACATTGGCGCAGATCGGTCTGGAGGGCGTTACAGACAGGGAATTGGATGCAGCCATTCATCCGGTATTTGATAACAAACAAAGTTATTTGCACAACGTGAGATTCGATTTGACACCCGAAGGGATCGTAGAGGCCATCCGGATGGCAGATGCGCTTGGTCGTCACTTGGGTTAACAATCTTGCATTGATAATAGCTCCCGTAGCACCTTGGGAACAACCAAGGCATATCGGCAATATTTTCTTAACTTCCAATTAGTAAGATGATCTATCATCGGTTCCAGCCGAGGTGACAATTGCTATCTGTCCATATTGTAAGGAGACCTAAATTGAAGAAATTAATAGCTGTATGTTTGGCATCCCTCTTCATCTTTTGCTGTTCCGATCAGATGGCAAAACTTCCTGATTATTGGGAGTATGTACCGGGAAAATGGGTTGCATTCAAGGAAAACATTGAACTTGAATGGAAATATGACGAATCAAAAGTTGATAAATTTAAGATAGATAAATCAAAAGTGGTACTTAAGGATGATGATATAAGGGAAATAATAAAATTGATTAGGAAGAAGGATGTCGATGGGTTAGTTGCCAAGGAGATCTCATTAAGAAGTAAGCTTAAATTCGATGAAAAAATGGAGAATTATAATTCGGCAGAAGAAATGAATTTTATGGATAAGAAAGAACCAATTCCGACTTTTGGTGAGATACATTATTATAGTATAAGTGCAATAAAAAAATACTCTACTTCAGTACCTGCAGGACTTAGTGTCATTTTATTGGACAGATCCAAATGACAAATGTGCAATGATAAAGATTAGAATTATCTATCGGCAGACGGAGAAATGAGTAATATAATGACAAATTCGACAACTCTGTTTTCTTTTGATTTTAGTGGTAAAGTTGAAACCATTTCTTACGATGGCAGTTTCCCTGGTGATCGTCCAATCAAAATCTGATAACGCACTTGAAAAGATGAGGGTTACCTACCGGTTTTGATAAAAGGCCATATTTTACTATTTAACGTCAAAACAATGAACATCTACCTTAGGAAGTCCATATTTAATAAATTTAGCCTCTGTATCCTTTGTCACATTGTTCTCTTTGTCCTTTTTTAGATAAAAAGTATTAACCACCATATCTCCGTTTTTAAGAGATATGAACGGATTTTTACTTAAAAAATCCTGAGCGAAATTACTTTGCCTATGTTGTTTGATGAGAAAATAGAAGGTTTTTGAATAATCATCGACTTTCATGTTCCAGTTTCTTAGTTTGTAGTTTAATACACCATCCGATAAAAAAGGCCGCGACCCTCCAAGACTTAGCTTCTTGATCCCTTTGGAACGACAGTAGTTTATTGTATTGAAGTAAAGCGCACTGATCGCACCTTGTTCAACCCAGCGAAAATCGCCATCCCTTACACCCAGTTCGTAAGCTACTGTATTATCGTCCTTATAACAAATCATTGTGCCAGCAATACGTTGAGACTCCTTAATTACAAATAATATTTCGCTACCATTTACAAATTGCCCTTTCAGACGATTATAACTCATATCTATAGCGCACTCTCCGTATCTTTTATATATGTACGGCTGATACATTTTATAATAAAACTCCTCAAACAATAAGGGATCTGATGATACTTCAACTTCAAAATGACCGTTTTTGACTTTCCTCAAGTTTCTTTTAGCACTTTTATTATTTCTCAGTTGCGCATCAAAATCCGCGGTTAAATCCACACTGCCAAATACCCAGGTTGGGACACAGAACATCCTTTTTGATCGAATAAATTTGTCGCTCTTCCAACCGGTCTGGATTACACTAAATGAGCAGGTTTTATGTATCTTTCTTTTTGGAAACAGTACTTGCCATAACCAGTGGCGCCCTATAAGCCGCTGGGTATAATCATTAAAAAATAGCCTGCTTATATAGTGCATTTCTTGGGTATTGCCGATAAACAGGACGGAATTGTTATTCAGATCATTTGCATCGACTGCTTCCAGGAGCCATACTTCTTTTCTAAGTATCGAAAACACTCTTTCCATGATGTGTATGATTCGACTCTTCAGGCTATTACAAATGTCAATTAAACAATTGATCCATTTAAGTGAATTTGTCATTTGAAGTGACCTAATATTCATATCCAAAACCTTTTATAAAAAGTTAAACTGTATAGAAAGTGATCAACCTCCAAACTTTAATGCAAAAAAGGGGCCAAAATTGCTGGAGATAATTGGGGAAAAAGCTGGTCTTTCAGTGTAAGAACGTGTTGACAGGCCCCAAAGGCAATTAATCCCGAGGTAGATAATTCAAACATATGAATCATCTATGGATCCTATTGCTCAATAAATATGAAATTAACTACACAAATAAAAAGGTCATTTCTTTCGGTAAAGAACAAAATCCCTACCTGATACTCTACCATTATCAAATAGGCAGGGCCAATTATGGCCCTGCCTTCTTTATTTGCCTGAATGCTCCAACGAATCACCACTCCTCGGTATGTTTCAACACGTCGTTGCATTTTCTGAATCAGAAAATCTTCATTGATCAAGCATAATAACCCACGAACTCTCCGCACCGATCATTGAAAAATTCCATCGCTTCACTAACGGTATCAAAGATTATCCAGTCATGCCGTATGGTCTTTTCACCCTGTTTGCGGATCCTTTCGATCTCAGTATTCCCGAAGTATTCAAAATGGTCGTGATATTCAGTGTACAGTTCATGTTTTCGCATTTTGATCCTCTCCTTTGATTGTGTAAAATTACCTTTTATCTGTATGTCTGCACGCAGATTAACACATGTGTTTGACAGATCCGGTCACACTGTTGTAAATTTATTGTTATTTTATTCAACTAAAAGCACTTATCAAAGAAAGGGATACCAAAAAGTGGAAATTAAGCCGAAGAAATTACCGTATTTTAAATGTGGAAAAGGGTTGAGGGAGCGGGTGAATAAATGATGATTCCCAAAATCATAGGCATCATATTTGGCCTTTTGGCAGCGGGAATCTTTGCCTGGAAATTCAAAGAGACTCCACTGTGCCGCCCATGAATCATGCTGCCTTTGGGCTTAGGCGTCGGGTACGCTGTGTATTGGCTGGTTAAGGGAATCGTTTGATGATATTGCTTGGGTTAAGAAATTAAACATGTCGAGCTATGCTGTATGGATCCGAGGTGAATTACACCCCAAGGTTGCATAAACAACATGGCAAGGGAGGAAAGTATGGCATCACTCACAGACCGAATGATGCGGGCAGCAAAACTGGATGTAAGCCTTTATGAAGAGGTCGAGGCGGATAAAGAGGCCATGGGACAAGCCATGACAGTCGTTATTCTTTCCAGTGTTGCAGCAGGAATCGGAACTATCGGCACAATAGGGCTAAAGGGCCTTATTATAGGAACTATTGCTGCTCTAGTAGGCTGGTTTATCTGGGCGTATTTGACATATGCTATTGGGACCAAGTTGTTAGCTGAGCCACAAACAAAAGCGGACTATGGGGAATTACTGCGTACTATCGGTTTCTCCAGTTCTCCTGGAGTGCTTCGATTTTTTGGTATCATCCCCATGCTGGGGAATATCCTAAATTTAATTTGCGGTATCTGGATGCTTGTAGCGATGATCATTGCCGTAAAACAAGCACTTGACTATAAAAGTACTTGGCGGTCAGTTGCTGTTTGCCTTATTGGTTTTATTGTTCAGTTAATTGTTTTTGTTCTGTTTTTTCAGTTGATAGGGGGTTTCGGAGCTTCACAGCCATAGTTTATACCCTGCATGATAAATATTTCCTGTTTTTTGGAGCCTCACCTCAATATAATGCTATGTTGTCAGGGCATATTCCACTGCCGCTTCGGCATGGATAAAAGTGGTGTCAAACAAGGGGATGGGGCTGTCCTGGTCTTTCACGAGCAAACCGATCTCCGTACACCCCAGAATCACACCTTCTGCTCCGGCTGCTTCCAGACGTTTGATAACCGCAATATATTTTCCCTTTGAGATGTCCTTGATCAGACCCAGAACCAGTTCATCAAAAATTACCTGGTGAATCATATCCATGTCCGCATCAATGGGTGTCAACACCTCCAGTCCGTGGTCATGCACCAGCTTTCCCTTATAGAAGTCCTCTTGCATGGTAAACCGCGTCCCCAGCAATCCAATTTTCCTGATACCCCGCGACAGTACGCTCTTTGCGGTGGGATCGGCAATGTGGAGCAGTGGCATGCTGATATGCTGCTGGACAACAGGCGCAACCTTATGCATGGTATTCGTGCATATCAGCAGAAAATCCGCCCCACCCTTCTGGAGACCTCTCGCCGCCTCCCCCAGGAGTCTCCCGGCCTCATCCCATAATCCCCGGTGTTGAAGGCTTTCGATTTCCTGAAAATCCACCGAATACAACAGACATTTAGCGGAATGCAGTCCGCCCAGTCGTTCCTTAACCAACTGATTGATGATCCGATAATATTCCAGGGAAGATTCCCAACTCATGCCGCCCAGCAAACCAATGGTTTTCATTATTGCCGCTCCATGGCAACCTTGCGGTTGCAAACTTTCAGCTGATAGCCCTGCTGAGAAAATTGACCAGATTTTTGGTAAAGAGATAAAGCACCACGAAAAAAGTTAAGGGAAAAATAATGCAGTCAAATACGTATCCGGCGACCAGCTTCAACGTCAGAACAGCCATGTGGCGGGTCCTGTCCTTGAAAAATGTACCGATGAATTGAATACGCTCCTTGGTGCTCTCATATTTTGCCTTGAAATCAAAACCCGGAAAAAGCGATCCTTCGTTGACATCTTCCGGGAAAAACCCCTCGCTCAGGTAACCAGGAGAAAATTCTCTGTGGATGTCTTCAAAACCTGTCTGGGTCTCTTCGATGATCGGCTGTGTGATTCTTTTCGATAAAAATGAGGCCCCGGTAATAGATATGGGGAGGATCACATATAAAATCAAGGTCAGAACAACCAGAAACATAGTCGATTCTCGAACAACCTGGGTCATTCGTTGACAGTCCGCTAAAAACCAGCGAAAAATCAAAAAAACCCCGACCCCCAATAACATCGCCGCCAGGCACCAATGATCGATTAAAGCCACTGCTTCCAGACACATCCGGGTCATCAGCAGGATCGTACCGCCGGCCAATGCTGCTTTCCAGGCTACGTCCACATAATCGTAAACCGCCTGCACAATATCACCGATTTCCAGATTGAATCCGATACCCACTTCAGAGCCTTCGATGATGGCCAGTCCGCTCTTTATACCCGACAACACCAGGAAGCCCGCCAGGCTCCGATCAAAAGCATCATTCAGATAGATAAGGTTGGCATCGGTAATTCTTCCCATGCCGACAGCATCCACCAGGTGGTCTGCATATCCGGAGGCCGCCAAAACAACGGCGCCTATCATGAAAACGATCAACAGGCTTTTCTTGACGTGGTGTATTGTCATTGGCATTTGTGTATAATAGCGGTATCTTGATCTATTGTCAAAATCATAACGCAGATTTCAAGCCTCGACAATCGCTCAACTTATGAGTAAAATAGATATTTCATTTTTTCCTCGAATTTCGGGAGGACGTAACTCGCGCAAGGCCCGATCAGGTTTGTGAAATATCAGGGATAAGTCTATGTTTTCCATTTACTCAGGGGGAACACATACCATGCTGAAGGTGGTTCTCTGGTCTCTCGTGCTATATGCCGGATATTGCCTGCTTCTTTTTCTGGCCCAAAGACACATGCTGTTTCCCCGGTACATGATGCCGTCTTTGATCCAGGAAGAACGTCAGGAAATACCGTCACTGGAAACCCTCTGGATTCAAACGAAGTTTGGAAAAGTGGAGGCATGGTTTTTACCGCCGGCAGAACAATCTGATAATCACCCCGCTCCGCTGGTCATATTTGCCCACGGGAATGCAGAACGTATCGACTTCTGTGTCCAGGAAATGCGCCAATTTTCGCATTGGGGTATCGGGACCTTGCTGGTGGAGTTTCCGGGTTATGGTCGATCCGAAGGATCGCCGTCCCAGGCCGGCATCACAGAAACTTTTGTAGCCGCTTATGATCTCATGACCCGCCGAAAAGATATCGATGCCTCAAGGATTATTCTGTACGGGCGATCCATGGGTGGCGGTGCCGTCTGTTCCTTGTTAAAACATCGTCGGGCTGCAGCACTGATATTGATGTCCACCTTCACGAGTGTCCGTTCGTTTGCATCAAGGTATCTCGTTCCCACTTTTTTGGTTCGCGATCCGTTTGACAACCTTGCTGCTGTACGAACATTTCAGGGCCCGGTATTAATCCTGCACGGAAAGCACGATGAGGTCATTCCCTATGCCCACGGAAAATCCCTTTACCAGGCGTCCCCGAACGCCCGGTTCCTCTCCTATGAATGTGGTCATAACGATTGTCCGCCGGATTGGCCTCAGTTCTGGGAAGATGTGAGAGGGTTTCTCAGGGATGCCGGCCTATTAAACGGATAGGCTATTAGGGGTTCAGCTTGTAGGCTGTTAGGCGCATTTTGCCCTGTAGGCGACATTTAGCCTCCGGCTGTCATTTGTCCTATCGGACGACATTAGCGCTTCGCGCGTCATTTACCCTGCGGGCGTCATTGATAGACATTTGTCCTTCGGACGACATTAGCGCTGCGCGCGACATTTATTGTTACTCATAGCTTTTAACTCGGGACCTGCCTAACACTAAAAACCTAAAACTTAACACCCCAGTTAAGTGCTAACAGTTGAACTTAATACCTAAAACCTAACATCTAAAACGGATTGGTTTCCCCTCCAAACCTCGGACCCTCGAACCCTGCCCTTCTTACTTTGCCACCATCGCCCGCATCATGTCACCGGCATTTTCAGCATGATCTGCAATGGAACCGATAATTTCAGCCAGCCTGACGACATGATAAACGGTAATCGGATCGACATCCATGTTGAATATTTTCGCCTTTATCGTATGTTCCACACGATCGGCTTCCCGTTCCTGTAAACGCAGCGTCCGGATGATATCCTTGACGACAATACGCTGGTCTTCTTTATAGCTATGGAAATATTTCCTGGCTTCCACGATCATTTTGCTCAGTTCATCGATAGGGTCCACCACCGTTTCCACCAGATGGAAAATGTCTTGCTGGATCTCCTTTGGATATTTTTCATCAGGTCTGAGGGAAAGCCAGTCCAGGGCATGCTCCACTGAATCCAATACACTGTCCTGCTCTCTTAAATATCGAAACAGCTGAAATTTATCGATGGGCATGATCGTACCTTTTGGAATATGCCCCCGAATTCTCCGTTTGATGGCATCAGCCTCTCTCTCCATCTCGATAATATCTCCCCGGAGGGAGTCAAAACGGGAACATTGATAAGATATATGGCACTCCACTGCCTCCTGAAATGCCCATGCACAGTCCTTTACAACCTCTGCATGTTCCTGCATTCCGTCAAACGGCGATGTCATGAACATGGATAAGAAAGGTATTCTCATGGCCCCTCTCCTTTAATAAAAGATCCGGATAATTTTATAAATAATCATACTGGTAATGGCTGACGCCGGAACCGTCAGAACCCAGTAGATCATGATCTGAAATATGATCCTGAAATTAACAGCCTCGAGCCCCCGCGCAAGACCGACACCCAGAACCCCACCCACGGCCGCATGGGTCGTAGAAACGGGTAGTCCCAGCTTCGAAGCCAGCAAGACCGTTGTGGCAGCAGCAAAATCGACGGAAAACCCACGGGTATTGGTCAACGTGGTAATCTTGGTTCCGATGGTCGTCATCACCCGCTTCCCGGCCATACCGATACCTAGGGCAATACCGACACCACCAAACATTAGCAGAAAAATTGGCACAGGAACTTTGGCACCGATGGTACCCGTCTTGACCAGAAAGTAAATCACAGCCAGAGGGCCAATGGCATTTGCCACATCATTGGCACCCTGCGCCAGGGCAACATAGCAGGATGTGCCAATTTGAATTTTTCGAAAAACCTCTTCGGCGCCGTTCCCGTTACCCTGTTTTTCCACTAGAAATTTCCGCAACAATATTTTTCCAATATACCCCAAAACAGCTGCTAAAACAAACGACAGGATCAAAGCCATGGGCATTGATATGGAAAATTTTTTACCGAGGGGGGTTTTAAAGAGAAACGAAAGAACCACCACGAATATGGCAATCCCTATAAAATAGGGCGAGAAGCGTATGGATCGTTCGAATACGGCATCTTTTGAAAGGATGACCCTGACAATCACTTTGAACATGACAAACGCGATAACGAGGCTGAAAACAGGCGAGATGACCCAACTCAGGGCCACCGCTCCCAGTTTCCCCCAATTGATCACTGAAAAACCGCCCGCCATAATACCAAAGCCGATCATGGCCCCGACGATGGAATGGGTTGTCGAAACCGGCAGAGAGCGCCAGGTGGCAAAACTGACCCATAACGCGGCTGCCAGCAGGGCCGCGAGTGCACCGGCCAAAGCAATATGGGGATCCGACATCACATCGGTGGAAACGATGCCTTTACGAATGGTGTTGGTGACATGCGAGCCGATAAAGGTCGCGCCCACGATATTCAGAATACCTGCAATGAATACAGCCTGGCGGATGGTAATCGCCTTGGCGCCCACAGCCGATGCCATGGAATTGGCAACATCATTGGCACCGATGTTCCAGGCCATATAAAAACCAAACACAAAACCAATGATGAGAATCAGGTATTCAGCCGACATATTTTCACGTTGTACACTGATACAAAATTAACTAGTGCCCATCCACAAATGTTCAGGTTCGCACCGTCCATACCATTCGAAAAAAGTTAAGGCAACGCAAAAAAAGCCTGCCCTTTTTAAAAAAAATCGGGATTATAACCAATAAAACGGTACCCCCGAAAGCGGATGGGTGATCCCTGTGCGAAAGTGAAACTGTCTGAGGTCCATAGAGCCCGTTATGCCGAGCAGATCGTAAATATAACCAGATAAACACATCCGGCATTCAAAAAATAAAATTCATCTTAAAGATATGGCCCTGTTCGGCATTACGGTCTCTTGGGAGCGAGTTTTTCACGTTCGCACAGGGATTATCCGTCCGCGATACCACCAACTTTCTTTTGGGTTATAATCCCGAAAAATTTCATAAATGTTATTTATCGTTAGCATGGGTTATTTATAAGATTTTATTCCAAACGAAAAATAAAATTATTGACGAAAAATAACTTTAAATATAAGTGCTGGCTGTGTTGACAATAATGGCTCAACAGGGCGCTGCAGACAACTCGTTGTTGCACTACCCAGTTTTCATAGAAAGGATCCGCCACTGATGAAAGACCTGATGACCACCAAACAAGTCTCCGTTTTCCTCAACATCAACGAGAAAATGGTATATACCCTGGTGTCGGAAAAAGGATTGCCGGCCACCAAAGTGACAGGCAAATGGCTGTTTCCAAAGCACCTCGTGGAACAGTGGATTGAAACCAACACCAAAAATTATCCGGAAGCAGGAAATCGACTGCCGCCTTACCAGGGTCTGCTCATCATCGCCGGCAGCAACGATCTGCTTCTGGACAAAACCATCTCCCTGTTCAACACCCGCTACCCGGATCACCTGGCTGTTTTCGGGAACCTGGGCAGCATGGGCGGATTAAGGGCACTGAAAAGGGATATGTGTCATATCGCATCGAGCCACCTGCTTCAGGATAACGAAAATGAATATAATTTTTCCTTTGCCTCTGAAGAGCTCCATAAAATGCCGGCCGTTGTCAATTTTTGCAAGCGTGAGCAGGGAATCCTTCTGGGGAAAGATAATCCCAGGCACATAAACAGCATAGCCGATCTCGGGAAAAAAGGCGTTCGGGTCGTCAATCGAGATCTGGGAACAGGTACCCGCCTTCTTTTTGACAAGGAATTGAAAACCGCCGGTCTCACGGGTGATAAAATCCATGGGTACCACCATATTGTAAACCGGCACATGGATATCGGCCTCGAGATATTGTCCGGGCATGCCGATGCCGGCCCGGGCATCCGGCCGATCGCGTCGCTTCTGGGTCTCGACTTCATGCCCCTGCGATGGGAACGATATGATCTGCTGATATCCCGGGAACGCTTTTTCGAGCAGGGAGTACAGTATTTCCAGACACTCCTGCATGAAGATGCGTTCCTTAAGATTGCCCAGGGTCTTGATGGTTACGATATCGGCGAACGGGGAAAAATGAGATACCCCCAATAAATTTGTTTCACAAATTTATTTGACGCGACGTTGTCGCTTTTTTAAATTTAGAAAGGAGCATTAGATGAAAAGAGTACTTGTTGCGGGACTTATCGGTTGTTTCTTGATGGGAATGTTCAGTGGTGTTTCGCTGGGAGCGGAGAAGGTACTGATGATGGCCACCACCACAAGTACAGACAATACCGGGTTACTCGATTATCTGGCGCCGGCATTTACAAAAGCCACCGGTATCGATTTGCGCTGGACCGCGATCGGAACCGGCAAGGCGTTGAAAATGGGCCAAAACTGCGATGTGGATATCCTGCTGGTCCACGCACCCGGCGCTGAAAAGAAATTTATCGATGCCGGTTTCGGCACCAAACGTCGGGAGCTCATGTATAACGATTTTGTGATCATCGGGCCTGCGGCCGACCCTGCCGGAATCAAAGGCCTCTCCATTGGCAAGGCCATGATGGGTGTCCAAAAGTCAAAAGCATTGTTTGTCAGCAGAGGGGATAACTCCGGCACCAACAAAAAGGAAATCCTGCTCTGGAAAAATGCCGGCATGGCTGTCCCGGATAAAGATCCCTGGTACATCCAGACCGGCCAGGGGATGCTTGCAACCATTCAAATCGCCGAACAGCGCAACGGCTATACCATGACGGACAGGGGAACTTATATCAAGTACAGCCACAACAGCGGCGGCAATCCTGTATTGAAGGTCATTGTGGAAGGCGATGCCATTCTTCTCAACCAGTACAGCGCCATTGCCATCAACACCGGCAACTGTCCCAATGCAAAGTTTGATCTGGCCATGGCCTTCAGCGACTGGATGGCCGGCACCGAAGCACAGGAAATGATCAAGAACTTCCGCCTGCTGGGACAGCAGTTGTTTACACCGAATGCGAAGTAAAGACAGGGTTCAAGGGGTCGAGAAGGCTACCAAATCGTTTTAGGTTTTAGGTGTTAAGTTTTAGAAAGATCCAGGCTATGAGCAACAATAAATGACGCCCGTAGGCTAATGACACACGAAGTGTAAGTGACGCCTGAAAGGCAAATGACATCCGATGTGTGTTGAATGTATTGCGGAAAATACCCCAGGCTAAAAATGCAGGTTAAATAGCGACAACGTCGCGTATAATAAATTCGTGGAACGAATTTATATGGACTACATCTTCACAGGATTTATTCAGGCGTTTCAACTCCTGTTCAGCGGAGATGAACAAACCTATTCCGCCATTTTCGTGACGGTTCGCGTGACGAGCTATTCCATGACAGCCAGTCTGTTGATGGGCATCCCTCTGGGATTTATGCTCGGCCACTTCGAATTTAAGGGCAAACGACCGTTGCGCCTTCTGGTGGACACCGCCCTGGCGCTGCCGACGGTTTTCATCGGGCTTGTTGTCTACGCGTTCCTGTCCAACCGAGGCCCCCTGGGGCACATGGGCCTGTTATTTACACTGCCGGGTATCGCCATCGGTCAAACCATACTGGCGCTTCCCATAGTCACTGCCTTGACAGCAGCAGCCGTCGAAAGCATGGACCGCCATCTGAGGACCACCCTCATTTCACTGGGTGCCGACCGAAGACAGCTTCTCCTCAGTAGCCTCTGGGAGGTTCGCTTCAGCATTACGGCGGCAGCATTGACAGCCTTCGGCAGAGTCATGACGGAAGTGGGCATCTCCATGATGGTGGGCGGCAACATCAAATGGCACACCCGGACCATTACAACGGCCATTGCCCTGGAAACCAACAAGGGACTCTTTGGCATGGGAATCGCGCTCGGGCTGGTCCTCTTGATGATCGCTTTTGCGGTGAACCTGTCGGTGGCGTTGGTGAATAAAAGATAAGGGTCTGAGGGGTGGAGGGGGATACAAGGGTTCGAGGGTCCAAGGGTCGCTGAAAGCGATCCGCGATGGGCGCCTAACAGTCTACAGCCTAAGCCCCTAAAAAGCTATGAAAAATCTTTATCAAATAAATAATCTCCAGCACCATTATAATGGCCTTCCGGCCCTGGACATCGACAATTTTTCTATCCAACCGGGTACTATCACCGGTATCATCGGCCCCAACGGCAGCGGCAAAAGCACGTTGCTTAAAATGCTGGCTTTCATCGACAAGCCCGGGAAAGGCAATATCCTTTTCAAAGGTGAATCTACCGAACCCTTTGCGGAAAATGTCAGATTTCAGGTTACGCTCCTGACCCAGGAACCCTACCTCATGAAGCGCTCGGTCTTCAAAAACATATCATACGGACTCGAGCTACGGAGGGATATCCACGACCTCTCAAATCGTGTGCACGATGCTTTGTCTCTTGTGGGATTGTCCGGAAATGATTTTTCGCATCGGAAATGGTATGAACTTTCCGGCGGCGAAACTCAGCGTGTAGCCCTGGCCGCACGCCTGATTCTAAAACCGGAAGTGCTTCTACTGGACGAACCCACAGCCAGCATCGATGCCGCCAGTGCCCAGATAATCAAGGACACCGCCCTTATGGCCCAGAAAAAGTGGGGTACGACATTGGTGATTGCCAGCCATGACTGGGAATGGCTGTATGATATCTGCGAACATGTGGTTCATTTGTTCAGGGGACGGTTTTTTGGCACCGGCCGTCAGAATTTTATTTTCGGCCCATGGTCTGAACCAACACCCGGTAAATGGGTTAAAGAACTCCAGGATGGTCAAGCGCTTGAAGTGCCATGCCCCCCTTCGGAAGATGCCATTGCCATCATCAACCCGAAAAACATGCTACCGGCCACAGACAAAAATGCCTGTATGATCGAAGGAATTGTCACAAGGCTGGTTCTGGAAAAACACACCCAGGAAATCATCATCATTGTTCAGGCAGCTAATCAGGCAATTACCGCCAAGCTGTCACCGGAAAACGCGCACAGCCGCACCCTCTACCCCGGCCAAAAGATCCGACTCTGCTATTTACCGGAAGATATTACCTGGTATTGATATAAACCCCGGGCATTTCAGCTGGCAATAAAAGATAACTTTTGATAATAAAATAAAATCGTATAACGATTTTATAATTGGGAGGAAAACATGCCCGTATCAATCAAAAAGGTAAATGGATTCTATTTCATGCCGCCATCACTCAGCGCCTGGATCGGACAAACCATACCCGAAAATATTTTTGAAGGCGCAATTCCCTGGACACCCCTGAAGAAACCGGTTTCTGAAGCCGTTTTTTCTTTGATGACCTCCGCCGGCATCAGCATGAAGACAGACCCGGACTTTGACATGGAGCGGGAAAAGCAGGAACCCACATGGGGAGATCCCTCCTACAGAAAAATACCAAAATCGGCCATGGAAGCAGACATCCATGTCAATCACCTGCATGTCAACACGGACTATATCAAACAGGATATGAATGTGACCCTGCCCCTGGGACGATTTCGGGAATTCGAAGCCGATGGTGTTATCGGCGCATTAGCACCCACAGCCTATTCCTATTATGGATATCAAACGGATCCCACCGTCCTGTTGGAAGAGACCATGCCAAAGGTCGCGGCAAGCATGAAATCCGAGGGGGTGGAAGCCGTTCTTCTCACCCCGGCCTGACCGTTATGCTGCCGGTCCGTTGGACTGGTCGCAAGGTTTCTCGAGGAAAATGGAATTTCCACCATCCTTCTCACCATCACACCCGAATTTAACAGGGAAATCGGGATACCGCGCATTGCGGCCATCGAATACCCTTATGGGCGAGTTGTCGGTGAAGTGAACGATACTTATGGGCAACGGCATGTGCTTCTGGAGACATTGTCGGTTCTGGGTGCTGCAAAGAATCCAGGCAAGGTAGTTCATCTGCCATATACCTGGCACGAAGACCCCAAAGACACGAAATGGCATCCGCCCGAGGCTTCTCCCATCATTAAAATGTATCTGGAAGAGATAAAAAAGGCCGGATCCAAAGCACGTAAGTAAAACATTCTCTCCATTCTTAAGGCACACAGACTGCAGGGAGACAAGAGCTATATCATCACCGCACGCCACCCCTATGGCGCAGCACCCCTCCTGATTTATCTGTAAGAGATAGGGGACGTCTATGATTTAATGCGTTTTATACAATTAACTCGAACCGTTTTTCGTTTGCAATTTTTTCACCCCTTAGAGATGAACGACTAACTGCAGATTGGCTTATATTTAACTTTCTTCCAATTTCAACGGTTGTTATTCCAAGCTTTCGATGCATCCAAAAACATAAAAGACTCCGCGCTTTAACTGTTTGAGGTGATTTTCCAAAAGCCGTTACTTGCTCAAGTTCCATGGACATTACTTCGGCTACCCGCTGGACGACGCGAACAAAATCATAGCCCTTTGCTTTTAAATCATATTTCTGTTCAAGTTCTTCTTGAGCTGACTTAAGTACATTCTCGACAAAGTCACTGTCACCTAAAATACGTTCATCCCCCTTGATTCGGATACCGGCCTTACGGAGCCCTTTGAGAACCGTCCAACCGCCGATGCTCCTTAATAATCCACCGCCGGTAAGATCGGGGCGACTACCTGTGGAAATCCCTTTTTCGACAAACACTCGATACTTTTTTTGAGCGAATCTTTTTCGTTCGGAAAACAGTCCATAAACATAATCAACATTCTGCCATGTCTGCTCCGTTTTATTCATAAGAACACTGTGACCACTCCACGGATATTTTTCCAATTCTTTTATATCTTCCACAAGTCCCGCTCTCAAAGGATTCAAATGAATATAGCGGACCAATTCCATAAGATAGGGATCCTCCTGGCACAAAATTGATTTGTAACGATTTTGAAAAAGTTGCCCATGCCGCCGGTATTTCTTATTGAACCATCCTGCGTATCCGGTAAGCAGACGGCTCATTAGTACGGAAATCGGGATCAAACCGGTCCTTAATAATAAATGTACATGGTTTGGGATCAACGTCCACGCAAAACAATCGGTTTGCGTATCAGGAATTAATTCTTGGAGTCGTTTTAGAAAGTTTTTTCGATCATAATCGGATCGGAAAATTTTCCTTCGTTCGATTCCTCTGATGATCACATGATGGAGTGCACCCGGTGCATCTATTCGCGCTTTTCGTGGCATGATTGATAAGTACCACATTCAATCTTCGATGAAAAGCATAAAATCATAGACGTCCCTAATATAGCCATAGTCAAGGTTTTCTCTATAATTTTTTATTTGTTTACGTAAAAATGCATTTCCATTTTAAAAGCAGTCTGTTAAAGGATAATCATGTAAATAAAATCTGAACTGAGCGATTTTTCCCGAAGAGATGTACCGGGATCTTGATGAAGGAGGGTTCGTAAAAAAATGAAAGAAAAGATTGCGTGCATTCATTTTGATTTGGATTCCGTCCTGTATGTTCCAGCCGATTTCCTTGAAACAGCACTTCAAGTGTCGGTCAATGCCATGATCCAGGCCGGCTTGAGAGCTGAACAAGAAACATCTTTGAGCACATTGAAGGCAATTCGTTCCCTGGATTCCAATGCCAAGGATCATTTTAATCAACTCTGCTTTCATTTCAACAGTGAACACGATCCCATTATCATTGCCGCAGGTGTTGAGAAATATTGGGACTGCAAAATCAGTCTGATGACCAGCGCGCCGGAAGCAAACCCGATTCTCAACCTTTTGTATTCAAAATACCCTTTGACGATTATCAGCAACGGTCCCCCCATCAAACAGGCGGGCAAAATCACCCGCCTGAGTTTAAACCATTTTTTTTCCCGCTATGACAACAAGATGAACCTTCGCAAGCATTATTTTTATGCTTCGGATGAAAGCGGAAAGCGGAAACCCTACCCCAACTTGTGGCTTAAGGCACAAAAAGATATCGGATTTGATTTTTCCCGTGCGATAATGGTGGGTGATCGATACCTGCAAGATATTTTCGGCGCAAAGAGACTCGGCATGATTACAGTAAAATTGAATCAAGGGGCCCACACGAATGAAGACATCGATAAAGCTTTCAAGGCCTATCAACGTCTTGCAGCGAGACATCCTTTTTTTTCAAAGGAACACTCCCCGGAGCACGTGCGCAGCCTTATGATTCCTGACTACACGATATCCCACCTGAAAGAACTGGAAGGTGTTGTCGATGAAATTGAGGCGGACTAGATGTCATCTCTCATTGAAACACCTAACGAACCCGTGGCAATGTTTTCTTCGCTGCTTTTGTCAAAAAGAATGTAACTGTCGTGGTCCAGTTCGAGACCGATCTCAGTATCTACCGGAAAGTCCAGACTGCCGAAGACAACCGATGTGAGCAAGGTGTTTTTGATTTTCAATATGACAGTTGTTTCCATGCCGGATGGCAACGCCGAATAAATAGCTCCCCGGACGAGCCCTTCTTCTGAAAGACTGATGCATTCGGGCCGCAAGCCCAGGATCAGTTTTTGACCTTTTTGAAGGCTCGGGTGATGGGAAACCGGTGTAAAAGAGAAGATAAGATCCTTAGATACCAGCTGGATATTTTCCGGTCCGACTTGGTGACATTCGACGTCAACAAAATTAATCGTCGGATTTCCGACAAATTCAGCGCTGAACAAGTTAGACGGCTCATTATACACTTTCAGCGGTTCTTCATATTGTTGCACCCGACCTTCTTTCATCAAACAAATTCGACTGGAAAGGGTCATGGCCTCCAGCTGATCATGGGTTACATAAACAAAGGTAGAATTTGTTTCGCGATGGAGTCGTTTCAATTCCGCCCGCATTTCTATTCTGAGTTTTGCATCCAGGTTGGAAAGCGGTTCATCCATAAACAACACTTTAGGCCGGGGCGCCAATGTCCTGGCAATGGCAACACGCTGCTGCTGCCCGCCTGACAATTCTGCTGGATAACGGATCAGAAATTCATCAATCTTTAGCAGTTCCGTCAATTCATGAACCCGGTGGTTGATGTCCGCTTTGTTCCATTTTAAATTTTCAAGTCCAAAAGCGATGTTTTGACTGACCGTCATATGGGGCCATAAAGCATAGTTCTGAAACAGGAATCCCACATCTCTTTTTGCCGGCGACAAAGCAATCCCTTGCTCAGAAGAAAATACCAACACATCGTCGATATAGATTTCTCCCTCTGTAGGATTTTCAAGACCGGAAATCATCCTGAGCGTCGTCGTTTTCCCACAGCCGGATGGACCCAGCAATGTTACAAAACCTTTATCTTGAATGGTTATGTCGAGTTTGTCTACGGCCAAAAAGCTACCGAATCTTTTTGTTGCATTTTTAATAATAATCTCCGGCATCCATCAGCCTCCTATCCCTTTATCTATGGATGCTCCCGCAATCTTATTGGCGATTAAATTTATCGAGATTACGACGAGCACAATAAACAGTATAATAGCATTCGCATATTGATCCCATCCTTTCTCATTATATTGAAATAGCATGGTGGTCAAAATCCTAGTGCCCGGTGTAACCAGCAGGATAAATAAAGACAATTCCCGCATACTTGAAATAAATGGGAGCAAAAATCCAGATAGCACACTTGCTTTCTGGATAGGTATAATTATTTTCACCATTCTTTTCCACCAGCTAACACCAAATATCATAGCAGCTTCTTCAATTTCCCGGCCCAACTGGAAAATGGCATTGATACCCGCCCTGGACGCAAACGGTAAGTATTTAACGGTACCGATGAGAACCAGGATGGCGAAGGTGCCGTACAATGAGGGAATAAAGCCTCTTCTCACGGCAAACATGGAAAGATAAATGGCCCCAAAGGCCATGCTGGGAATAAGATAGGGAAAAAACGAGAGCCGATCGAGTGTATTCGCTCCGAAGGTACCCCGCTTTTTAACCACCGCATAACCAACGAGTAATCCAACCGTTCCAGCCAGCAACGATACGATGACCGACAACCTGAAGCTATTCCATAATCCGATATAAATATACTTGTTTCTCAGGATCCCCGGTTCTCCACTCAACACATCCGGCTGGCCTTCCCCGGTCCAGAACAACGTAGTAAAATTATCGATCGCCAGACTTCCTGAAGATATCATAAAGGATTCAACGGCAAATGTGATCAGTGGAACGACGGTGATCAATAACAGCAACACCAGAATAAAAATTGAAAGCGGCGTTCTATTTTTTTTCAGGTTCACCAGAGAAATATTCGAGCTTTTACCGGTTACAGTTGCAAAAGATTTTCGTTTCCCAACCAGCATCTGATTGACGGTAAGGATCACCGCGCCGATAACGATCATAACCAACGCGATCAGGAATCCATAACCGGGGCTCATCCCGTTCAGAGTTCTGAAAAGCTGCGTGGTCAGAACCTGGAAGCGGACAGGCGTGCCCAGAAAAGCCGGCACAGCAAAGGCACTCATTGCGCTTGAAAACACGAGAAGGAACGTGGAAAGCATCGCAGGGAGTACGATAGGAATCGTTATTTTTCGAATAATACGCCATCTTCCAGCTTTCAGTATTTGGGCCGCTTCCTCCATATTCGCGTCCATATTTTTTAGAATGCCGCCAATTAGAATATATGCAAATGGCGCATAATGAAGCCCCAGGACCACGGTTATGGGGAAAAAACCATAGGCAAACCAGTCCGGTGTCTGAATACCCGTAAAAGCCGTAAACAATCCGGGCGCGCCAACGTGTTGGTTTTTAAAAAAATTGAGCCATGCCATGGCCAGTGTCCATGAAGGCATGATATAAGGAAGAATAAACAAACTGGAAATGAGTTTTTTAAATCGAATGTCGGTACGCGTAACCAGCCAGGCAAAAACGCCTCCCAAAGAAATGGCGAACAAGCAGGTTACCATTGCCATTAAGACTGTATTGATAAGTGGTTTGTAGAAAATATTCTTGCTGTATTTACCGATAAAAATGCTTTTCCAGTGATAGCTTGTAAAATCTCCGGCTTCAGAGCCTTTTATTCGCATAAGTTCGGATGAATGGACCCTGAACGTGTCATCGACAATCGAAAAAAGTGGCAGGAAGATAAGATACAGGAGGATAATGATAAGACTGAGTAAAATTACATTTTCAGGTTTTTGGAGAAAACTTTTGGCACGATGCACAAGAGGCATTGTCTCAATCTTTCCGATACGACATCACAGAGTTATCCCCAACGTTGCAAAAGCCGGAGGGCTTCAGAGCCAAGGCGTCAAGGGTGGGCATCGACCGAGCTCAGCCGAAGTCAAGCTGTAGTAGTTTACCGCGGACCCTTGACAACCACGCCTGTGGCGTGGCAGGCAAGGACCTGATGTTCTCCGGCTTTCCCGATTGGAATCAATATATCAGGCTATTCCAGAATTCTTCCACATCCGCCCTGTTTTGATAAATAAACTCAGGGGACTCAAGAACCAGAAGTTGAGACCACACCTCCAATGTATTATCTCCTGGGTAGGGTTTAATGTTGGGATTGGAAGAGTAGGTCCCCAGAGATCCTGACCAAGGTTTAAATCCTTCCTTTGTTAAAAGATATTCAACAAAGAGCTTGGCGGCATTGGGATTTTCTGCGTTCTTTCGAATCAGCAGAAAGCTTGGGTAGAAAAATCCGGCGAACGGTTCCATTCCCATAATGGGCATGAGTGCCAGATTTTTCTTTTCTCTGTATCTAAGCTTTGAATAAGTACCCAGTGCAACTGCATCGATGTTTTTGCCTTTAACGCCAAGCGCACTAGCCATTTTTGTATCACTGGTGAACATGACCAATTTATTATTGATGATTCCTTTAATCCACTCATAACCTGCATTGGGAGTTGTCAGCACAATCTTCTTGTTAAAATATCGTTCATAAGCTGCTTCCAGTTTTTTGGATACTTCCGGGGAAGTGACCATTGTAAGAAAATTGGCATTGACGCCTTCTTTAAGGGGGTCTTTGAACCAGAATTTATTTTCCCACTTTTTCTCTGTCAGTTCCCAGACGTTGTTGACCTTCGGATACACATATGTCTCTGAGTTGTAAATAAACGCTTTTGTGATGAAGCTAAAGAACAACGGATTTTGATACTTTTTCGGAATAATATTTTTCATGTCTTCCGGGACATAACTGTAGGCATATCCAGGCTTTATGATCTCTCCAAATACGCGTCCCGAATCCTGAGCGATAAGTAAGTCCGCACCATATACATTGTTTTTCCCTTCCTGGGTGACCTTATCAATAAGCTCAAAGTCTTTCAGGTTGTGGGCGCTAACCTTGATGCCGTATTTGGCCTCAAAATCTTTGGCGGCATTTGCGATGCGGCTCGTTATGGAATACACGGTAATGTTCCCCTCTTTTTTTGCTGCTTCAATAAGTCCGGAAGAAGCCGCAAATACGACAGATGGAACAAACAAAAAAAATAATACCAACGCTTTTAATCTCATGTCACACCCCTTTAACTTTAAAATGATATTGATGAGAACCCGCTCCTTGATAGCGGATATACAGGAAATTTCTGATTGTGTTAAGCACCAAGAGAAACCGCAAGAGATGGAAGCCCAACGGCTATGGTTTACACTGAATCGGTTATCAAAGCCGAGACGGATTGTCAATCGCTATTGTTTATGAAACATACTGCAGTTACGGCTAATTAGCGTGAGTGAAGCAACGTTACCGGATTCGTTTTTTGTAAAAATAAAAAAGTCAAGTGTGACGCCCATTCATTCAAAGGTTGAAATTGAACTCCGTAGTATCGAAACCGAATAACAGCGTTTTTCAGAGAATTTGAAGAATATATTGATACCTTGCTAAATTCGACTATAATCCTCCAGCAACGTGGTCTTTTGGGGAGAAATATGAATCCGGGAATTATTGCATCCATTGCCGCTATCGGTGTTTTTTGTCTGACATTAGGACTCAGCTATCCGCTGTTGGCGCTGATTCTGGATGGCATGGGGTTAAGTCCCGGCATGATTGGTCTAAACGCGGCTATGACACCGCTGGGCATCATTGCTTCATCTCCGTTCATACCGCCGCTGGCAAGGCGTTTCGGAGCCTGGTTCGTGTGTGTTTTCAGCTTATGCCTGGCAGCCGTCTTGCTAATGCTGATGGCTGTTTTCAGAGATGTCACAATTTGGTTTTTGTTGCGGTTTTTACTTGGTATTGCCAACACAGTCATTTTTGTTACGAGCGAAACCTGGATTAATCAATTGGCGCCTCCGAAGATACGGGGCCGGATCATCGGTCTTTACACCACCGTTGCTGCTGCCGATTTACAGCCTGCGGCACGGCCTTTCCGAATCGACCGCATCCTTGATGCTTATGGTGCTCATTGTCGGCAATGTCCTCCTTCAGATACCCATCGGGTGGTTGGCTGATCGCATCTCTCGAAAGAACCTGATCTGCTATCTTGCATTCGGAACAGTAGCCGGTAGCATATTACTTGTCTGGTTGATTGATGGATCCATGCTAATATGGCCGATGTTGTTTGTCTGGGGGGCAGTTGCATTTGGAACCTACACCGTTGCCATGGTTGAACTCGGAGATCGATTCACCGGTACACTGCTGCTGGCCGGAAATTCTGCATTTGGCTTGATGTGGGGAATCGGCGGCATCATCGGGCCTTCGGTTGTAGGAAGCGCCATGAACCTGATAGGCCCTGAAGGGCTCCCCGTTACACTGGGAATTTTATTCGGTATACTCGGCATAACTGCCGGCTTGATGCCTTTGAGCCGGGCAAAATCGAACCTACCTGCACAAACAAATATTCGTTAATGCATTGCTGAAATTCGCTATCTGTTGTGGTTCAAATGGTGATAGTTCGGGTTCGCTTTGTAAATTATCCAAGTTAAAAACGAAGGGAAAGGCAGGTCAGTCCACCGTCCATTTTGGCTACTTCGCTCACATCCAGTTCGACGAGAGGCATACCCATCGTAGACAGTTTTTCTTTAGCTGACGGAAACCCCCCGGGCATGATCAGGGAATCGTTGATCCACAACGTGTTGGCAGCGTATGTCTCTGTTTTATCCAGGATGATCTTGTCATAGCTGTCGAAGCAGCTCAGATTTTGGAACGGCGCTGTTAAAAGCAGTGTATTCTTGCCCACATAATTGACACTCGATTTCAGATGCAGCCCCTCTCCCACGGATATGGTATCCCAGGCATAGCCGTATGGTTCAAGGATGGCACCCAGCTGTCGGGCACCCTCGGAATTGGTACGGTCTGAAATACCGATAAAGAACCGGTTCCCCGCCATCAGGACGTCACCACCGTCCACAGTACCGGGCGCCTGGATCTTCTCAATCTTTCGAAACTGCGACAAGGCCGGTTCGATACTCGTTTGCTCTCCCTGTCTGGATATGGCTCCCGGGATGGTAATCACGGCAATTTCCGGTGTCACCACGGCCGTATCTTCCACAAAATAAGCGTCCGGATAATCGGGCTGCGGATCCAGGACCTTCACCTCAAGGCCCAGTTTCGACAGCGCCGCAACATAAGCATCATGCTGTTTTTTGATCAGGGTATAGCCGGGGGTTCCGAGAAGTGAGGTTGTCAAGCCCATGCTGAAATTAGGACCGGGTTCTCTCACGAGTGCGTGGGTAAACATGGCATATCCTGTCTTTACATTAATTGCGTTACACATAGGGGCGAAGAGCTAAATCTCTCTGTTTTCCAGAACAGGGATTTCTTCGGAATAGACCACCACCTGATTCCGTCCGCTTTTCTTGGCCGTATACAGTGCTGTATCGGCCCGTAGCAAGAGATCATCGATATTCTTTCCATCATCGGGAAACGTTGCGATACCCAAACTGATGGTCACCGGCGGGAGACTGCCGACCTCGATTTCGGAAACACCTTTGCGAAGACGGTCAGCCAGAATAAAAGCGGCCTCCTTGACGGTTTCCGGCAAAAATATGATAAATTCTTCGCCGCCATATCGACCGACACTGTCCACATCTCGAACGCTTTTTTGCAAGAAAGCGCCAACGGCTTTCAGCACCTTGTCTCCGGCAGTATGCCCGTATGTATCATTGACGGTCTTAAACGTATCCAGATCTCCCATGACTATGGACAAACTTTTTTTATACCGCTGGGTTCGGTGAATTTCATCCTGAAGCTTAGCCATGAAATAACGCCTCACATGCAGACCGGTCAATGAGTCATTGATGGCCATTTCCCACAATTGCGCCTTGCTGATGGAGATCGCTGCCTGGTCCGCCACCGCGCCCAGCATTTCGATATCCTCATCCGTAAAACCGCCACCCGTCTTCTTGTTGGTGACATTGATAACACCAATGATGTCCTCATACACTTTCATTGGGATGCAGGCAATGGAGTTTGCAAAAGATGTACCGCCCCCAATAAACCTCTTGTCTTCAACGGTTTTGTTGATGAAAGTCGGCTCCCCTTTTTGGAACACGGTCCCGGCAACACCTTCTCCCGGCTCGAAGGTTTTGCACTTGATTTCATTGTTGTTGACTTTTCGCTGGTACTCTTTGTCTTGCAAGCCTGCCAGCACACGAACACTCAACTGATTCGTATCCGGGTCGTGAAGCATGATGGAGCCCTTCTCGGCCACTGTCACATCGATAGCCTGATTCAGTATGTACTTCAAAAGGCTCTTGAGATCACTGATATAGGTCATGGCCCGTCCGATATTATATAGGAGAGACAAGTTGTTAAGTGTCTTGTCCAGATCCTCCTTTTCCTTTTTATGCCGCTCAAAAAGGAGGCAACTGTTGATGGAAACGGCCGCATGCATGCAGATCCGTTTTAAAAAATCGAGATGAAATTCATTCTTGGAAATTTCTTCAAAAGATTTGTTCAACGCCACTAAACCGATGACATTCTCCTTCATGTTCAACAAGGCCCATGTCACAAATTTCAAGCTTCTGGGTGCTTTTTCTCTGAAAAACGACTTAACTTCAGGGATATCGTCGATGTCTTCCATGGGTTGAAAGCTGCTTTGGCGCAGCCGGGATAAAAGGCCATCCCCACTTTTGAGTTCATCTTTCCAGACCTTAAACCCCTGGTTGTAAACAAGGCTAAAACTGTTGATTTCCTGATTAAAATTAAAAATAGCAATAGCGTCGGCACCCAGTTTCCTGCTGAGAATGTCGGCAAAAATCTCATACAGTTCATCTGAACATCGGGTATCGCTCAACTGATGCACGGCATCCAGAAGTTCGCTCAGCTCTTTGACGCGGGGGTGAATGTCATCCTGATTACTGGTGTTAATTTCAACTGTCATAGCGCTTTCCACCGAAATAGATTCGTTTTACGAATTGGGGAATTAAAATCCTTCAAATGGTTCCCGTTTGACGAATCGACCCCTGCCGATTTCGCCCACAAAGGCAACCTGCTCGCCATTCCATTCTGCAACCCGCTTGCCTCTGGAATAAACAGCATACGGCATGCCGGTCATTTCCATGCCCTCATAAGGCGTGTAATCGACATTCATATGCAGTTTATCCTGGGTAATTGTAAATTTCTGATCCGGATCAAAAACAACGATATCGGCATCCTTGCCCACGATGATTTCACCTTTGTCCTTTAATCCAAACATTCGGGCAGTTCCTGTAGAAAGAACATCCACCATCCGTTCGAGGCTGATGCGGCCGTTTACGACGCCTTCCGTGTGCATCAGCATGAGAAGTGTCTCGATGCCAGGCGCACCGTTGGGAATTTTTTTATAGTCATCCTTTCCAAACATGTCCTTTTTACCATTAAAGTCGAACGGGCAATGATCCGTTGCAACCACCTGGATATCGC
>QMMS01000025.1 GCA_003647375.1 Deltaproteobacteria bacterium | reverse complement strand
GGCATATTCCGGTGACAGACATTCTTAACGGAAAGGTGCCGGAGAGTGAACTGAAAGGCAAGGTGGTTATTGTTGGTGCTACAGCCATCGGTATTTACGACATGCGGGTGACACCTTTTTCGACCGTTTATCCAGGGGTTGAAATTCACGCCAGTATCGTCGACAGTGTTCTAAGGGGGGAGTTTCTGTATCATCCGACATGGGCTGCCGTTTTCGATATACTGGCGATTGTTCTGGCCGGACTTCTCCTGAACATGGTTCTGCCAAGAGCGGGCGTCTTTTTAAATATTTTGACGGTCAGTGTTCTTTTTTTCGGCCACATCTTTTTTTGTCAGTATCTGTTCAGCCGACAGGGATGGATTCTGAACATGGTTTACCCGTTGCTGGTTATCCTGTCTGTCTACATCAGTATTACGGTTTATAAATATCTCTCCGAATCAAGACAGAAACGCTTTATCCGCAGTGCCTTTTCCACTTATCTGGCCCCTACGGTCGTCCAGCAGCTCATCGACTCACCGGAAAACCTGGAACTGGGAGGTGAGGAAAGGGAGATTACGGCCTTTTTTTCTGATGTACAGGGTTTTACAAGCATTTCAGAGAAACTGACACCCAATGAACTGGTGGAGCTTCTGAATGAATTTTTAACCGAAATGACGAATATAATTCTCGAACACGAAGGAACCGTAGATAAATTCGAGGGAGATGCGATCATCGCTTTTTATGGTGCGCCAAACGCTCTTGAAAACCAGGCCGAGACGGCGTGTTTGACGTGTGTAGATATGCAGAAACGCCTCGGTGAGTTACGTGAGAAATGGCACCAGGAGGGCAAGCCGGAGCTGAAGATGCGGATAGGGTTATCTACGGGCCCGGCAGTTGTCGGTAACATGGGATCGCGAAACAGGATGGATTACACCATGATGGGCGATACCGTCAACACTGCCGCTCGACTGGAAGGGGTCAACAAGATCTACGGCATTTACACCCTGGTCTGTGAAACGACTTTCAAGAAAGCCAGTCAGCGTGTCTGGGGCAGGGAGATCGATGCCATCAATGTCATTGGCAAGGCCGAGCCGGTTACGGTTTACCAACTCCTGGGTTATTCAGAGGATATCGATGAAACCATGCTGAAAATGACCGGTCTGTATGCCGAAGGACTTCATTTATACCGGCAACAGCACTGGGAATCCGCCATTGAAAAATTTGATGCCGCTCTCAATGTTTCCCCGGATGACGGCCCCAGCAAAGAAATGAGAGATCGGTGTGCTGCCTACAAGATAGAACCGCCGTCACAAGACTGGGACGGGTCTTATACGATGAAGACCAAGTAGCAGGAGACCTGGCCCTCTATGGCCATAGGAGATCCTACTTTACGGTAGTCAGAAGCAATAACCCTTGCCAATGGGAGGAATAATTTAAATTCGAAGCACTAAATTCAAAATCCTAAACAATTCCAAATGACCCAAATTCGAATGTTCAAAACAATCCGTATAGCGCTTAACCCAATGACAATGTTTGGGGCATTTGTGTATTCGATATTAGAATTTGTTTCGTATTTCGATATTCGTATTTAGAATTTCATAACATTATATGTCCAACAGTGAACGCTTTTAGGGTTGAAACAATGTCACAGGCCTTTTACGTTCTGGCATTACTTCAAAGGAGATCAAATGAACGTCCTCAAAAGGCACCCGGGACTTTTTCTGGGTTTGGGTATCATGATCCTGTTTCTTGGGCTCTGGTTCGTACGATTTCAATTTATCGATACGCTTGAACTGAAGTATTACGATGTCATGATGAAGCTGAGGGGCGAACCGGATGCTGAGAGTGATATCGTCATGGTGGACATTGACGAAGATTCCATTGAAAAGCTGGGACGCTGGCCATGGCCGCGATCATTGTTATCCACGGGAATCCGGAAGATCAACGAGGGAAAGCCCAGGGTTATCGGTCTCAATCTGCTCCTGACCGAGGCCGAAATCAGCGAGGGGCTACGTGAACTTGAATCGCTGGAGGCGACTTTCGGGAAAAATCTTCTGAAAAAGACCGGTGGGGAGGGAAAAGCGTTCCTTCAGGAGCTGCAGGATGCGCAGGTTCGACTCGACAATGACAAGAAGTTGGCGGAAGCACTCCAGGCGGCGGGCAACGTGGTGCTGCCGATATTTTTCAAAGAATCGGCTGTTGTGGGGGAGAAGAACGAAGAACCCGACCCTGCGTTAATGGCCCAGTCGATTCAAAATGTTCAGAATGAGGGCGGTTTCAGCGTTCCCAGGGGCAATGAGATTGTTCTGCCGATAGCATCTTTTTTTAAAGTCGCAAAGGGTATCGGGCATTTCAACTTAAGTTACGACATGGATGGCACCGCCAGGCGTGAACGGCTTCTTTATGAATATAATGGACTCTATTTTCCCTCCTACACTTTGAGAGTGGCCTCTATCTTTTTGAATATGCCCATACAGGACATCAGTGCTGATCTGGGGACGGCCGTCTACCTTGGATCTAAGGTGGAAGTGCCCACTACGCTGTATTCGGAAATGCTGATCAGTTTCAAAGGACCTCGAAATTCTTTTCGCAGCTTTTCCTATTTTGATGTTATCAACGACAAAATTCCGGATAGCGTGTTTAAAGACAAACTGGTTCTGGTGAGTCCCTCTGCCGCGGGTATCATGAATCCACTGAGCACTCCCATGGATCCGACCATGCCCGTGGGTGAGTTTTCTGCGAACACGATCTGGGCCATATTGAACAAGGCGTTTGTTCAAAAGCCGCCATGGACCGAACTTGCAGAGCTGATCATGATCATTATTGTCGGTATCATTATCGCGTTCGTACTTCCACGACTGAAAGCACTGTTTTCCGGTATCGTGTTTGCAGCACTGCTGCTGCTGTTCATCGGTGGTACTGCATTTGCATTTGTTTCCGGCGGGACGTGGATACCGTCCATGTATCCATTGATTGAACTGATTATCGGGTATATCGGTGTGGTGAGCCTCAGCTATTTTGTTACGGAAGCTCATCGGGACAAGGTAGAGGGAGAGTCCGCCGAGACAAACCGTATGCTCGGGTTGAGTTTCCAGAGCCAGGGGATGCTGGACATGGCTTTTGACAAACTTCGGCGGGTACCCGTCGATGATGAGATGAAGGATATTCTTTATAACCTGGCCCTTGATTACGAACGGAAGCGCCAGTTCAATAAAGCTGCAGCCGTCTACGAATACATAGAAAAGAACGACAGCAAGTTTAAAGATGTGACGGTGAGAAAAAAGAAATTGCTCCAGGCCAGCGAAACCATGGTATTTGGTGATAATTTTCTGAGTGGAGACACCCACGGCAACGGTCTTATGGAAACCGGCACCGATACCAAACCGACCCTTGGCCGCTATGAAGTTGAGAGACAACTGGGCAAAGGTGCCATGGGAATCGTCTATCTTGGTAAAGATCCCAGAATCAACCGGACCACCGCCATCAAGACATTTCGCTTTGCCGATGAATATGATGCGTCTGAAATAAAAGGTCTGAAGGAAAAATTTTTCCGTGAAGCCGAAAGCGCCGGGACGCTATCACACCCCAACATCGTCACCATTTATGACGCCGGGGACGAACAGGACCTGGCCTATATTGCCATGGAGTATCTGGAAGGTGAAGACCTGGAAAAATATACCAAAAAAGAGAATTTGATGCCCATGCGAAAAGTTATCGGCTACATGGCCGATATCGCAGATGGCCTTGCATATGCCCATGAAAGGGGAATTGTCCATAGGGATATCAAGCCGGCCAACATCATGCTTTTGAAGAACGATATGGTAAAGATCACGGATTTTGGCATCGCCAGGATTACCGCTACCTCTCAGACACAGACCGGCATTGTCAAGGGAACACCGTATTACATGTCCCCCGAGCAATTCTCCGGGGAAAAGGTAGACGGCAGGTCCGATATTTTTTCACTCGGTGTGATGATGTACCAGCTCATGACAGGGCGGCTTCCCTTTTATGCGGACAACCCGGCAGCGCTGATGAACAAAATCATGAACGAACCCCATCAGGACCCGAAAAAATTCAACCCCAGGATTGTTAAGCCGGTCATAACCGTTTTGAATAACGCCCTTATTAAAAACAGGGACAAGCGCTATCAAAAAGCTTCTCTGATGTGCACGCATCTCAGACAAATCGGAAAGCGGATTGACGCCATGATGGTTCGGCAAAAGGAGAAAAACGGTTCATGAGGGACTGATAGTCACCGGTTCTTCTTCTCACGATGCTTGACCTGAATCCATTTATGTTATAAAAACACTGTCGATTACCATCAGGTATCGCCATTTGAACAGCGACTGTGCTATAGACTAAAACCTGAACTGAGCGATTTTTATCTCGATCTGCACCGATCTCTTGCGGATCGAGGGTTCGCAAAAAGCTTCGACAGATCCACGGGTATGCCTGTGTTTTTTGCGAACCCTTTTCCATCAAGATTTCGGCACACCTCTTCGGGAAAAATCGCTCAGTTCAGTTAAAACAGAAAAGAAGAGCATGTATCATATTGAATCTGCAGGAATTACCGATATTGGTATGAAGCGAAAGAATAACGAGGATTCGCTTTTTTTAAATGACAAGAATCAGTTTTATGTGGTCGCGGATGGTATGGGTGGACACCAGGCGGGTGAGGTTGCCAGCAAACTGGTGGTGGAAACCCTATGGGATTACATCAAGCGCTTCAATGGGGATGGAGATGTTGAGGAGTTGGCGGATCCTGATGAATCCTTATCCAAGGAAGCCAATCGACTGCTTTCGGGCATCCACCTGGCAAATAAGAGCGTATTCCAGGCATCCCGGAATAGTGAGACTTATCGCGGTATGGGCTCAACTGTTTCATCCGTCTATTTTACGGACAGTACGCTTATTGCTGCCAATGTCGGCGACAGCCCCATCTATCTGATTCATGACGGCAACATTGAATTGCTGTCGGTTCCCCATACGGTCCTTGCTGAACAGCGTGCCATGGATCCCGATAAAGCCAAGCAACTGGGCAATGAATTCAAACATATGTTGACCCGGGCAATGGGTATCAACGAAACAGTTCAGGCTGACATATCTGAAATTCAATGTTTCAAAGGGGACATACTCGTTATCGGTTCTGATGGATTGACGGAAAAGATCACTAAGGAAGAGATCCATGAAATCGTAGCACAGGAAAAGCCTGAGAAAGCCTGCCGGAAACTGGTGGATCTGTCTAACCAACGCATGGGAGGTGACAACGTGACTGTTGTCGTTCTGAAGATAAAGAACACAAAATCTCCCAAGGGAGGGTTCTTCAAGTTTCTATCAAACTTATTTCAATAAATATTGATTATATTAAGAGGGTGTTAATATGCCGAATCTCATACTGAAGTTTAAGGATACAAAGATCAATGATTTCCTGCTTGATCAGGGGAGAAACATTACGATTGGACGCCGGGAGGGCAATGACATCGTGATTGAGAATCTGGCGGTTTCCGGTATGCATGCCAAGATCGATGCCATCGACAAAGGATACCTCCTGACGGATCTGAAGAGTAAAAATGGCACATTTGTCAACGGCCAGCTCATTGCCACGCACTGGCTGGGGCATGGAGACACGGTGAGTATCGGAAAGCACACCCTGGTGTTTGCCTATGCCGAGGGAGAAGAAAGGCCGGACGCTAGTGCCGGCGGTATGGATAAAACCATGGTCATGGATACCGACAAGTACCGCGACATGCTGTCAAAAAGCTCCGGAAATGTGGCGGGGAGCATCAGGAAAAAGGAATCCATGGGTGTTTTGTCTTTTCTTGCTGGTGGTGAGGGTGAACTGGAAATAGAAAAGAAACTGATCAAGATAGGGAAAGACGCCTCTTGTGATATCATCGTCAAAGGCTTTATGATCGGAAAAACAGCCGCTACCGTCAGTAAGAGACCCAAGGGATACTATCTTAGCTATGTGGGCGGTATGGCCAAACCAAAAGTCAATGATGTGGCTGTCAAGGAATCGGTCCTCCTGAATGAGTTTGATATTATCGAACTGGGTTCGATCAAGATTCAGTTCATCTATAAAAACTGATGCCGGGCCAATCGCTCAGCTTAGGTTCGAGAAAGAATCCAGGAGTCAGAATGCAGGATACAGAATAGGATGGTATTCGGAGGCTGTTAGACTGTAGGCTGTTAGGCTGTAGGTCGCTAACAGCCTACAGTCTAACAGCCTTCTGTGTTCTGTATCCTGCCTTCTGTCTTCTGAATAGGGAGTGTCATTTGACTATCGATATCCGTACCCACCTTGCCATAGACCAGGCGCTATGCGGAAAACCGCTGTTCATAGAGAATGGTGAGAGTCAGGTTACATTTACGGCCTTACCGGAGATGGCTGCAGACAAAACCGGCCTTGTTCATGGTGGATTTGTGTTCGGTCTGGCCGATTATGCCGCCATGCTAGCTGTCAACCACCCCAATGTGGTTCTGGGATCGGCCGATGTTAAATTCCTTAGCCCGGTCCAGGTGGGTGACACCCTGGAGGCCCGAGCGTCGGTTCAGAAAGTGGATGGGAAAAAACAGATGGTGGATGTTGTCATCAGTCAAAGGAAAAAAAAGGTTTTTACGGGTAGATTTACCTGTTTTGTTTTGGATACACACGTTCTTGACTAACTTTCCTACCCTGATAATTGTACTGTTTGTGTGTCTTGTGGCAAAAAAATAAAAACAATCACGAAAAACTTCATGGTATTTTTCGTGATTTCGTACTTTCGTGATTTCGATCCCAAGCGGTTCATTGGCGTGACGATTACTTACTGGCAGATGCGATTTATGCGATTTTTTAACTGGTTGATTGGTGCATAAATAAATTCATTTCACGAATTTATAAAACGCGATACTGTTGCTCATAAGGGTGAAAGGTTTAACCGTTTATTTTGTTGCAGACTAGTATTCTTCTCCCCATTTGAGTTCATCCCGTGATGCCCCTGATTTAAATATTGAGTTTGAAATGCCCAAACCCGGTTTCAACGTTTTTACCAGCAACCGTCTCGAAATTCTCGTGGAACAGCTGGCTCAGGAAATGCGAGTGCCGCTCCCCTCGCCGCTGGAAGAGGATCTGATCATTGTTCAAAGCCAGGGAATGGCCAGATGGGTTTCCATGGAACTGGCCGGAATCAACCGCATTTGTGCCAACTGTTTTTTCCCTTTCCCGAATGTCTTTTTGAGTTATCTGTGTCAATCACTGCTGCCCGGCATTTCTGAGTCCCCAATATTCGATTCCAATGCTTTGACATTCAGAATTATGACGATTCTGCCCGGGTGCCTGCACAGGCCTGCATACGGCTCCCTGAGATCCTACCTCTCGGATGATCAGGAGGGTGTAAAGCTGTTTCAGCTGTCAAGCAAGATCGCAGACCTGTTTGACCAGTACCTGGTTTTCCGACCCGGGATGATTCTCGGCTGGGAAAAGGGAGAAAAACCTGACGATTTCAACCAGCATTGGCAGGCAGACCTGTGGATGGCGATCAACACACCTGCGGAATCCATGCACCGCGCACGTATGCGTGAGATGTTGCTTGAAAGACTGTCAACCCATGATGCCGATGTTCCATCCCTGCCGAAACGGGTTTCAGCCTTCGGTATCTCGCACCTTCCCTTGTTTCATCTTCAGATATTGGCAGCAGTGTCGAAGCATGTTCAGGTCAATCTGTTTCTCATGAATCCCTGCAGAGAATATTGGGAAGAGATCGTTACCAACAGGGACATCCGTCGCATAAGAAAACATTACGTGTCCAGGGATATCAAACCACAAGACCTGCATCTCGATAAGGGAAACAGGATTCTTTCGACCATGGGCGCACTCGGAAAAGACTTTATTTCGATGATCGGTGAACTCGACTGTGAACAGATTGAGATGTTTGAACCGCCCCACCGGCAGACCATGCTCTCGACCATACAATCAGATATCCTCAATCTGGTTGAGCCGGCAGTTCCGTATAATCAGGAAATCGGGAATGGCGTTGATCCAACCGCGGGCGGGCATAAGACGTCACAACCGTTTACCGGAGACAGCAGTATTGTCATGCATGCATGTCACAGCCCCATGCGGGAGATCGAGGTACTTTATGACAGCATTCTTGCCATGCTGGAGGAAGATCCCGCTTTGATGCCCCGGGATCTCCTGGTTATGATCCCGGATATTGAAACATATGCACCGTTCATACATGCTGTGTTCGATACCGTTGCAGAAGAAAGGATGCGTATTCCGTTTAGTGTTGCCGACAGGAGTATGATCAAAGAGAGTCGTGTGATCGAGGGTTTCATGGCCATTCTCGATCTGACGGAAAGCAGGATGGAAGCGGGGCGTGTTCTTTATCTGCTGGAATATCCTGCCATAAGAGAGAATTTCGGACTGACCGAGGCGGATCTATCCCGCCTGGAGGGATGGGTAAAGGATGTCAATATCCGGTGGGGAAGGGATGCGGTTTCCCGCTCACGACTGGGTCTGCCGGCTGTGAATGAAAATACATGGGGGGCAGGGATCCAGCGCTTGCTCCTGGGGTTGGCCATGACGGGCAACGATCAAAACCTGTTTTCGGGTATTCTTCCCTATGACAACATGGAAGGAGAAGACAGTCTTCTGCTCGGTAGATTTCTTGATTATTTAACGTGCATGTTTCAAACCTGCACAAATTTAGAAAAACCCAAAACAATTCGCCAATGGGCTGCTGCTTTTACCACGACCTTGAATCAGATGTTTTCCTGTGGTGATCCTTTTGAAAGAGATCTACAGATACTGCGCAAAACAATTGGTCAGATGGTCGAGAATGCCCAGGTTTCTGAATTCGAGAATAGGCTTGACATCGAGGTCCTCAGAACCTGCCTGCGCAACAGTCTCGGGGGCAATATTTTTGGCTCAGGATTTATCTCGGGTGGTGTTACATTCTGCGCCATGCTTCCCATGCGCAGCATACCCTTCAAGGTTATTTGTCTGGTGGGACTGAGTACGAACGAATTTCCCAGGGATTTTCGAAAAATGAGTTTTGATTTGATGGCGGGTCGGCCCATGAAAGGGGATCGATCCAGGCGGGATGATGATAAATACCTGTTTCTCGAAGCGCTGATTTCAGCCAGGGAAACACTTTATATCAGTTATATAGGACAAAGTGTTCAGGACAACACGAGAATCGTTCCTTCAGTCCTTGTCAGCGAACTCATCGATTATATCCATGATCGGTTCGGCGTCGACCCGGATGTCCTTGTAAAGCATCATCCATTGCAGGCATTCTCCCCGGTGTACTTTCAGGAGGAAAGCCCGTTTTTCAGTTATTCTCAGGAAAACTTTGTGGCAGCGACCCAACAAAAAGCAAGTGAACCTCACCAAAGATTCGTTGCCGGTAGCCTGGGGCCACCGTTAGACGAATGGCGTCAATTGGATGTCGAGACATTGTGCCTTTTTTTCAAGAACCCAACCAGGTTCTTGATGCAAAAGTGTCTGGGTATCGTTTTTGAAGAATTGGCGGTTTTGCCGGATGACAGGGAAAATTTCAGACTGGAGGGCCTGGACAGATACCTGATGGAGCAGGAACTGTTCCGTTATCAGGCGCAAGGGATCGACCTGGATGATCTAAAGCCTGCTATAGATGCCAGAGGTATTCTTCCCCACGCGGAAATCGGTTCATATGAATTCAACCGGATGTCCCGGGATGTCAAAAGGTATGGCGAGTTTATAGCAAGCTATATCCGGGAGAGGGCGCCGGAGGCGCAGGCATTCGAACTGGTGGTCGGCGATTTTACATTGACAGGCAGTCTTCCCGGCATCTATGAAGACGATTGCCTTTATTTTCGTTATGCTCGATGGAACCCCAGGGATATGATCCGAATGTGGATATATCACCTGGTCCGCTGTTGTCTCGAAGATGAGCTTCCGGGGAAGAGCTGGTATATCGCTCGTAACGCGGCATTTGAGTTTACACCGGTGATGGGCAGTCATGTGATTTTGGAATCTCTCCTGGCGATCTTTTGGGAGGGCCTGGCTGAGCCGATTCATTTTTTCCCGGCATCATCCTACGCTTATGCTGAACAGGTGATACAATATTCAAGAAATCGCGAAGCAGCGTTGAAGTCTGCCGGGAAAAAGTGGATCGATGAGCATTCATGGTCTGAATCGGCTGATCCGTATGTTGCGTATTGTTTTGAAGGATTGAATCCATTGGACAATCGCTTTGAAACTCTTTCGGAAAGTGTTTTCGGCCCGATAATAGAGCATTTCCGGAAACTGGATGGACCCTAGCCTTAACAGTAGATACCCGGGTCCAAAGGATCCGGCACTGATTCAACCCTATAAGAGTTAATGTTATGCACATTCAGCGTGTGATAAATTCTAAATCCGAATATCGAAATACGAAACAAATCCAAATATCGAATGCTCAAATGATCCAAACATGGTGCTTGAACTTGGATCTCCAAGGTCTTGTTTTGATCCTTTGAATTTGGATCATTAGGTATTGTTTAGGATTTCGAATTTTGTGCTTTGGATTTAAGTAACTACCGCCATCGGCATAACCAAATATCTCTGACTTGGCCCAAAGGACCAGGTTCTAAATGACGAAATAAAATCGTCCCAACGATTTTATTGTTGGAAGGATAAAAGATGTCTGAAAAATATCAAAAGACCTATCCCATATCATGGGAACAGCTACACAGGGATTCAAAGGCACTGGCATGGCGGTTGCTGGACCAGGGGGAGTGGCAGGGAATTGTCGCCATCACCCGGGGAGGACTGGTACCGGCTGCGGTTATTTCCAGGGAACTGGATATTCATCTGGTTGATACGATCTGCATTTCCAGTTACCAATGGAAGGACCAGGGCAAGGTGGAAGTGCTAAAATCATTTCAGGGGGACGGGGACGGCTGGCTTCTCGTGGACGACCTGGTGGATACGGGCAGAACCGCCGGTGTCGCCAGAAAAATGCTTCCCAAAGCCCATTTCGCAACGGTTTATGCGAAACCTGCCGGGAGACCCCTTGTGGATACATTTATCACGGAGGTGAGCCAGGATACCTGGATTCTATTCCCATGGGATTCGGAGTCCACGTTTGTGGAACCTCTTTCCAATATCTGCAATGACAGATGAATTGATTTATAGAAAGAAGACAGGAGTCAGAATACAGAATAAGGATAGTATGCGGAGGTGTATAGGCTGTAGGCTATTGGACTGTAGGTCGCTAACAGCCTAACAGTCTACAGCCTAACAGCCTTCTGTATTCTGAATTCTCTGGTTTTTAAAAGGCGCCCAGCTGACAGGGCTTAACCTTCATTCCAAGAGTTTCGCAGGCGCTTGTGACCTCGAGTTTTTGGATCCCTTGTTGCGAGGTGATTTCCCAGCAGTGCTCGCATGAGATACGGTTATCTATCAGCTTTGCTTCAATGGCGTCTTTGAGCTCCGAAGAAACATTTTCCGCCGGCTTGACGATGCTTTTTTGGGGTGAATATCCAAAGAGCCCCAACTGGCACTTGACAATACGAGCCTCAAGGAGGTCAATGGTCATGCCGACTTGCAAAGGCGGTACCGAGAGATCGGTAGCTATCGCATGAGCTGCGGCACAGGTAATGTGGTTGTCGGAAAGTTTTTGTCTGATCTGTTCCGCAACCTTAGGGTCAGCCTCGATTCCCTTGGGGTGTTTGGATGCATAATGTCCTGCGTCTTCATGGGTCATGGGGTGCTCCTTGATTTAGTTTTATAGGTGATTCCAAGCCAATGAATTTCAATTAACATGTTTGTAATAAATAGGCAATTAAGGGTTCAAGGGTCGGAGGTTCTGAGGGGTGGAGGGTAAGCTATTAGTTTGAAGTTATAAGCAGCTTCCTGGCCTCCCGGCATAATAGTCTCCAGGCCTTATTTATCGATATGAAACCATTTGATCTACTGAAAGCACCACTTGCCGGCACAAACCTTATCGAAGCCAGTGCCGGTACCGGGAAAACCTACACCATTGCCGGCCTTTTTCTGCGTCTGCTGTTGGAAAAGAACCTGACGGTCGATCAGATTCTGGTGGTTACTTTCACAAAGGCAGCCACAGAAGAATTGAAAGGGCGGATTCGGAATAAACTGCTGGAGGCACGCCGGGTATTTACATCGGGTTCAAGCGGCGATACGGCTGTGTCGGAGTTGATTTCCGGGATAGATCATGCTGAAACAGCCCTCGAAAGGATACAGGATGCCCTTCGGGATTTCGACAGCACCGCAATTTATACGATTCACGGGTTCTGTCACCGGGTCCTGACTGATCACGCCTTTGAAACGGGTGATCGATTTGATACGGAGCTTATGACAGAGCCGACATCTATGCTTATATCGGTATCGGATGATTTTTGGCGGCGGCGTTTTTACAAAGCAGCCCCGGAGTTAATCCAATATGCCCTGAAAAAAATCAAGAAGCCTGCATTTTTTTATACACTCCTGCAGAAGGCCCGACATCCGGGCATCTGGGTTATTCCTGATCCGGATGAACCCGAAATAAGCCACCTGGAGGCGTTCAGAGATCACCTGGTTCAGGTTCGATGGATGTGGCCGGATGCCAGAATAGAGATCCAAGAGATACTGAAAGATCCGTGTTTGAGCAGCGTCGTGTACGGTGGTTTCAAGGAGGATAAGAAGGCTCCCGGTGCCACCGTGAGGGAGATCAGGGTGTCGGCGCTGGTAAAGCAGATGGATCGGTTTGTGGATGAGGACAGCCCGGATCTTCCGCTCTGGAAGGGGTTCGAGAAGTTTACGGCGGACAAGGTCGAATCGTGCGTTAAGAAAGGACACGAGTCTGTTTCACATCCATTTTTTCTCAAATGCAGGGATTTGAAGAAATATGCCAGCGGCCTTACTGCCGAGATGGATGCATACCTTGTCTATCTGAAGTCCGAATGCCTCAAGTTTGGCCAAAAAGAGCTCCTGGAAAGAAAAAAACGCCGGAATGTTCAATTTTTCGACGATCTTTTATTGATGGTGCAACAGGCTCTCATGGAAAAGCAGGGCAATGCGTTGGCGGCCAGGATACGTCACCGATACCACGCAGCGCTTGTGGACGAGTTTCAGGACACCGACCTGGTTCAATACGAGATCTTTACGCGTATTTTTTCGAAAAAAGACCGTCCTTTGTTCATGATCGGTGATCCCAAACAGGCCATTTACAGCTTTCGCGGGGCAGATGTCTTTTCATACATGAAAGCCTCGGCCCATGCAGAAAACCGGTACACCCTGTTTCATAATTATCGCTCAACACCCGACATGATAACGGCCGTCAATACGATATTTTCAAATATGACCAGGCCGTTCATATTTGAAGAAATTCCCTATGAAAAAGGGAAACCCGGGAACAAACCGACATCCGACGCCAGCACCAAGGGGGCGCCTTTCCATATCTGGTTTCTGTCACCGAAAGAGGGCCGCAGCATGACGGTCCAGGACGCCACTCACTCGATCGTCCATGCAGTTACCGGGGAAATTACACAGCTGATTGCGAATCCTGCAGGGAAGGTCAATCCCGGTGATATCGCCGTTCTGGTACGCACCAACAAACAAGCTGTTTTGGCAAAAGAGTCCCTATCCAGTGCAAGGATTCCCGCTGTCATCTATAGCGCCGGAAATGTCATGGATTCATCAGAATCCCATGAAATAGCGCAGATACTGTTGGGTATTTTGAATCCCGTTAAAGAGGGTACTCTCAAAGCGGCCTTGTCTACGGATACGATGGGGGCTACGGTGGCATCCCTCGATCCCGGACAAATGGAGGACAGTTGGTGGGAGAACCGCATCGAAGCTTTTATGGGCTACCATCGTCTCTGGCATGATAGCGGTTTTATGCCGATGTTCCGGCATTTCATGAACGTAGAGGGCGTAAGGGCGCGCCTGCTTTCTCTTCCCAATGGCGAGCGTCGCCTGACTAACGTGTTGCACCTTTCAGAGATCCTTCACACGGCGTCAATGGAAAAAAAACTGGGTATGACCGGGCTTTTGAAATGGTTTTTTGTCCAGAAAGACCCTGTTACACCCAGGCAAGAGGTCCACCAGCTTCGCTTGGAAAGCGACGAGGATGCCGTTAAGGTCATTACCATCCACAAAAGTAAAGGGTTGGAATTTCCCATTGTATTCTGTCCTTTTGGATGGGGGCAATCCCAGGTGCCCGGAGATGATTTTACGTTCCACGACATGGATGCAGACAGGCGTATTACGCTCGACCTGGGATCCAAGGAGATGGAAGACCACCGGGTGATGGCCCAGAATGAGCTGCTGGCCGAGAACCTGAGACTCCTCTATGTGGCTGTCACACGGGCCATTGAACGATGCTACCTGGTGTGGCCACGGATCCGGTATACAAAAACCTCTGCCCCGGCGTATCTGTTTCATGGTCTTGGTCCGGAATCTTTTATTGATACTTCAGAAAATCTGATCGTTAAGCTGCGAGACGCCGTATCAGGCGTGGACTCGAAAACGTTCATAAATGACATGCAGCGTTTGGAACGCAATTCTGAAGGGAGCATCGCGGTGTCACCGTTGCCTGACAATGAGATTCCGGCGGTGGCGCAGTCCATCCAGGGCAGAAAATATCTTAAGGTGAGAACCTTTTCCCGAAGCATCGACAGAAGGTGGCGGGTGTCTAGTTATTCATCACTCGTTTCAGGCCGAACCCCGGATCATGAGCTACCGGACAGGGACGAGCTGCCCGGGCTTCAGGACCATGACGGTGTGAAGTCTGTTGAGGATGCATTGGGCGATACCGGCACACCAGGGGAACGGTCCATCTTTTCATTTCCCAAAGGCGCGGCCAGCGGCATATTTTTTCATGACATTCTGGAGCATCTCGATTTTACCAATGAGAGCCTGAAATACCGGCAGGATTTGGTGTTGTCGAAACTGTCCGGTTACGGCTTTGACCCTTCCTGGGTGGATGTGATTGTCCGGATGCTTGAGAATCTTTCAGCCGTTACCCTGTCCCTGGATGCGGCCGCTTTTTCCTTGTCCTCCGTTGACAATGCACAGCGAATCAACGAGATGGCATTCTATTTCCCATTGCAAAACCTGTCTCGCGCCATTCTCAAGCAGATTTTCGATGATTTTTCAGATCAGGACGTGCTAAAGGGATTCCCTGAAAAAATGGAACAATTGACATTTTCCCCGGTCAAGGGATTGATGAAAGGATACCTGGATGTGTTGTTCCAGCATGAAGGCCGATATTTTGTCGTGGACTGGAAATCGAACTTTCTGGGAGCGGCACTGGAAAACTATCAAAAAAGCCTGCTGAATGCCGAGATGCAGAAATCGTTTTATGTGCTTCAATATCACCTGTATGTCCTGGCAACCCACCTACATTTGAAGATGAAGCTGCCGGGTTATGTGTATGAAAGAGATTTCGGGGGGGCTTTTTACATATTTCTCCGGGGTGTTGATGCCACAAGCGGGCCTGGATATGGTATCTTCGAAGATCGTCCGGATATTCGCCTGGTGGATGCACTGGGAAAGGCGTTGATTCCAAATTACGACTAAATCACAATGACCAATAATCAAAAATCCAAACACATTGACACTTGATCTTGTTTGGGCTTGTAATTTGTTTTTTTAAACTTCCAAAAGATGAAGTTTTAATTTTGTCAAAAAGCCAAAAATGGACATACTGACCAAAATAGATCAAAGTGACTATTTCTCTTCAATCGATCGTCATTTCGCACGTTTCATAACGGAGCTTTCACCACAGAACAATCCTGTTATCGGGCTGTCGGCAGCCCTGGTCAGTCGCAACAACCGCGAGGGGGACGTCTGTATTGATTTGGTTTCTTTTGCCGGATTGACACTCGGCTCGGAAGCGGAAGAGGAGCAGGTGCTGACATGCCCGGCGCTATCGATCTGGAGGGAACATCTGAGAGAAAGCGATCTGGTGGGAAAGCCCGGAGAATACTATCCATTGATCTGGGATGATGCAGATAGACTTTATCTCTATCGTTACTGGGAGTACGAGAAAAAGCTGATCGATCTCATAAAATTGAGAACCCTGAATGATGTGGGGGAAATCGACTCCGGCAAACTGAAGCGACATCTAAATACTTTTTTCCCAGATACCGGAGATCCTGGTATTGACTGGCAGAAACTGGCCGCAGCTGTTGCGGTGCTGAAGCGGTTTTGTGTGATTTCAGGAGGACCCGGCACCGGAAAAACCTATGCAATTGCTCGGATTCTGGCAACATTGATCGAACAGCATGACGCAGAAGGGCTTCGGATCTACCTAACGGCCCCCACCGGCAAGGCCGCTGCCAGAATGGCGGAATCCATAGGGAGCGCCAAGAGAGCATTGACCTGTGGTCCCAAGACCCTAGAGATCATACCCAATGTCAGTTCTACCATTCATCGTATGCTCAAGCCAGTGAAAGGCTCCCCGTATTTTATCTACAACCGCGAAAATCCATTGCCGGCAGATGTGGTGGTGGTGGATGAAGCCTCCATGGTGGATCTTCCGCTCATGTCAAAACTGATCCAGGCCTTGCCGGAGAATTCAAGACTCATTCTCATTGGTGATAGACATCAGCTTGCCTCTGTTCAAGCCGGATCGGTCCTGGGCGATATCTGTGGAGACAATATTGACAACGGTTTTTCAACCACGTTTTCCCGGACCCTGGCAGCAGTGGTGGATTGCAATCCAGAACAATTGGCAAGACCCCACAAGGAAAAAACAGGCATTCAAGACAGCATGGTCTACTTTACCAGGAGTTATCGTTTTGAGAAAGAAAGTGGTATCAACGTACTCAGTCGTGCCGTCAATGAAGGATCATCCGAGGATGTGTTGGATCTTCTTAGACAGGGCCGCTACCCGGAGGTTAACTGGTATCCACTTTCTAGTCAGGTGGATCATCATAAGATGATGTCGAAATTCATTCATGCGCACTACAGCAGACTGTCTATCATGGATGATCCCCAAGAGGCGCTCGATGAACTGGATCACTTCAGAATTTTGTGTGCGGTCAATCAAGGCATTCTGGGTGTCGACACCATCAATGCCAAGACATCAGCAGTTCTGGCAACCAATAAAATAAAACAGTTTCCAGGCGGTTTTGGATCAGAATGGTATCACGGACGACCCATTCTCATTACAGCGAATGATTACACCCTGGGTCTTTTTAATGGGGATGTAGGGCTTGCCATGGTGCTGGAAACGGAAAATGAAGAGGTGTGCCATGTCTATTTTCGGAATGGCTCTAAAGGGTATCTCCAGCGGTTTGCACCGTCGCGCCTTCCCCGTCACCAGGAGGTCTATGCCATGACAATACACAAAAGCCAGGGATCGGAGTTTGACGAGGTGTTGCTGGTGTTGCCGGAAAAGGACAATCCTTTGCTGACCAGGGAGTTGCTCTATACCGGTATCACCCGGGCCAGACGAAAACTGTCGATTTTAGCTTCGGAATCTGTTATAAGAAGCGCCGTGTCAAGACGGATCGAACGGGCGTCTGGGTTGCGGGACGCCCTTTGGGGTTAGCGGGTTTGTTGGGTTCATAGGGTTCGTTGAGTTTATTGTGTTTGTTGAGTTTATTGAGTTTATTGAGTTTATTGAGTTGATTTCGGTTAAACGTTAATGGTGTTACCGGGGGTCAATGAGTCAAAAGAAAACATTATGTAAGGGATGCGCCTCCATCTGCCAATAGCAACCCAACAAACCCAACGAACACAATGAACCCAATAAACTATTTATTCGGAGAATAAATAATATGAGAAAGACGATTATCAAGGGCACGGGCAGATATGTTCCGGAGCGGCTGGTTACCAATGATGATCTGACACAGTGGATGGAAACGTCGGATGAATGGATCGAACAGCGCACCGGGATCAAACAGCGTTACTGGATACCGGAAGAGGGGAATGTGGGCGCATCCGACCTGGGGCTCGAAGCCACTAAAATCGCTTTGGAAAAAGCCAACTGGCAGCCGGAAGATATCGACATGATCATTTTTGCCACCCTGAGTCCGGATGCTTTTTTTCCTGGATCCGGGTGTTTTCTTCAGCACAAACTGGGTCTTAGCGACACGCCGGCCCTCGACATCCGGCAGCAGTGTACCGGTTTTCTCTACGGCCTTGTAACTGCAGACGCTTACATCCGCAGCGGTCTTTACAATCGTGTTCTCCTGGTGGGCGGGGAAGTCCACAGCACGGGCATTGATATTTCCACCCGTGGCAGGGATGTGGCCGTGATATTTGGGGATGGCGCTGCTGCCGTATGCCTGGAGGCGGTTGAGACGGATGAGAATGCAGGTGTTCTGGCATCGACCCTGCACGCCCAGGGAGAATTTGCCGAAAGTCTGTGGATAGAAGCCCCTGCATCGCGGCAGATGCCCCGTATCGATGAAAAAATGCTGGCGGAGAACCGTCATTATCCATCCATGGACGGCAAGAACATCTTCAAGATGGCCGTGAGACGGTTGCCCGAAGTTACCATGAAAGTGTTGAAGCAGTCCGGTCTGACCCTCGAAGATATCGATTTGATAATACCGCACCAGGCCAATCTGCGTATCAATCAGTTTTACCAGCACTCCATGAAGATACCCGAAGGCAAGGTCTACAACAATATTCACAAATACGGTAATACCACTGCCGCCTCCATACCCCTGGCTATGGATGAAGCCCTGGAAAAAGGCCTCATTGACGATTCCAGCACCTTGCTGTTTCTGGGTCTTGGCTCTGGTGTGACTTGGGGAGGTTGTATATATAGAGGATTGGAGGGTTAAGGGTGGTAGGGGTGGAGGGTAAGTTCCCAGCCATCCAGTGTGATGAACCCAACAAACCCAATAAACATGCTAACTCGACTGTAGCGGCGCAGCCGCGTCCAATAATAAAATTGCCGTATGAACATAATCGCTCTTGAGATTGTGTTCATACGGCAATTTTATTATATTGACACACTCATATTATCGCGATAATATGAGTGCATGCAAACAAAAAATTATATTACTAGAGAAGTTGAATCTTACGGTTTTGACGAAACCCTCATTGGCAGGCACATGGTCTTTCTGGCCGGACCGAGGCAGGTAGGAAAAACCAGCCTGGCAAAAAACCTACTGGCGGAAACTGAGTGCAAACCCCTCTATTTCAACTGGGACGACATCAGGGTTCGTCAGGCATATTTCTCGGACAGCCGTTTTTTTGAATCACCTGCACGCTTGACCGGCAAGAAATCCCCCTGGGTCGTATTCGATGAAATTCATAAAAGACCCAAATGGCGGGATATCTTAAAGGGAGTTTACGATATCTTTGGGGATGAGTTTCGGTTTTTGATAACCGGGAGTGCTCGCCTGGATCTCTTCAGGCAATCAGGGGATGCGCTGGTGGGCAGGTACAATCTGTTTCATATGTTGCCCCTCAGCATTCGAGAGCTGGTCGGGATTCCATTTTCGTCATGTTTTCTTTCCCGGGAAAATCCACAAGGGCTGCCTGCAGCATTCGAAAGAGAATTGAACCAGGCTATTGGCGAGGCACACCATGATGCATACAACACGTTATTGAGGTATGGTTCATTTCCTGAACCGGTAATTCGCCAGAACCAGCGGTTCAGTAGAAAATGGCACCAGGATTACATCAGTCTGCTTGTCAGGGAAGAGCTTCGTGATATCAGCAGGGTGGTGGAACTGGATAAAATTGAAAATCTGGTTACGTTGTTGCCCCATCGAATTATGGCGCCTCTGTCCATGGCCAACCTGGCAAATGAACTGGAAGTGGCTCATACCACGGTGAAAAGCTGGCTGCAGCAGTTGAAACGGCTTTACCTGATATTTCCGGTGACACCCTGGTCGAAAAAGGTACCTCGAGGACTTCGAAAGGAAAAAAAATGGTACTTTCTCGACTGGTACTACGCGCCTGAAGGATCTGCTCGTCTGGAAAATTTAGTAGCTACCTGCTTGTACCGGACCTGCAGGGCCATGACGGATATGGGTTTTGGAAATTATCAACTGCACTATGTACGGACGCTGGATAAGAAAGAGATCGACTTTTTAATCGTGAAAGAAAACCAGCCCTTACTTGCCGTGGAAGTCAAACAAAACGACATATCGCCATCCCGGCCTTTGAGGGAGCGTAAAAAGTGGTTTTCCAGGCAAAGAACACTCGGCATTCAGGTGGTTGATCGGAGAGATGTACTCCAGAAGCATCCCGATGATACCTGGGTCATGAGCGTCGAGAGATTTCTGGCGATGCTGAATTAAGCTATAACCTTGTATAAACTAATTGTTTCACGATTTTATCTGGAGGTGAATCATCAGCGCCGTTTCGACTCTTTGCATGATATCTGCAGCCACCGCTCCGATGAACTTGATAAACCGTCTTTTATCGAGGGTTCGAATCTGATCGGCTTTTACTTTGGAATCTTTGGGAAGATTCCCCATGCCTTTTTGTAAAAAAACCTCAAAAGGATATATTTTCTGAAGGTTTTTCGATGTAATGGGCAGCACGGTCAATGTTCCGGAAAATCGATTGTTGATATCGTTGGAAACGATCAATGCCGGCCGGGTTTTTGAAATTTCACTTCCCATCACCGGATCGAGAGCCACCAGGCAGATATCGCCCCGCTTAGTATTCATCCCATCCCTCCAGATCAAAAGGTTCGAATGCCTCCGCAATTTTCAGGTTTTCATTTTTCCCGGCACGATACCCCTCTGTGAGTTGCAAGTCCATTTCTGTTTTTTTCACCTCCTGGATCATCAACCGCAATGCCTGGACAATGAATTTGCTGCGCTTTCTTGGCCCAGCCATTTCATCCAGGGATGCAGCCAGATCCTTTGGCAGGGTGATGTTCATGCGAACATTATCTGTATACATAATGCACCTCATAGCTATGTTTTATGTGTATATTTAATACACATTTCAGTGCACGGTGTCAAGATGCATTTCATACTGATTGTTGATACCCATGCAACTGAGTATAGTTTTAGTTTGCCCGATATTATCAACCCAGCTCCATTTCTTGACAATACCTCTCCCAGCAGTTACCTTTTCTGAGTGATGAAATACAGATAAGTGATAAGCTGTAAGCTGCTAATAGCCTAACAGTCTACAGCCTGAACCCCTATGACTTATTCCCTTGGAACCTCGATCCCTTGTACCCTGGTTCCTTAAGGAACCCTAATGCACTCTCTATTAAAAGATCCTGTCGCACTCCAAGCCCACATCCAGAAGATCACGGGTGAGTGCCTCCTCAAAGAACCGGTCTACCCGGAACATATCGACGGTATCAAAAATTCCTCGGCAGTGATGTTTCTCCTGGGACTCATGCCGGGTGACAACGGCCAGGCACCCGAACCTTGTCTTATATTGAACAAGCGATCCCAGGAGGTTACGCAGCCGGGTGATCTGTGTTGCCCCGGAGGCGGCATTTCCCCTGGTATGGACACCTTTTTGGCCGGAACCATGACGCTGCCGGGTCTTCCCATGTGGCGCTGGCCTTTCTGGTCGGCTATTCGCTCCCAGCGATACAAAGAAGCAAAGATTCTGCGGGTGCTCTTTTTTACCAGTCTGCGTGAAGGTTTCGAGGAGATGCGTCTGAATCCATTCGGCGTCCGTTTCCTGGGGTCCTTGCCGATCCAACGGTTGGTCATGTTCGGGCGGGTCATCTATCCCATGGTGGGGTGGGTATCCAGACAACAGCACTTCAGACTGAACTGGGAGGTCGAAAAGATTGTCTCGATACCCTTGAGAAAATTTCTCGATCCCGGTAATTATGTTCGGTATCAGCTTGAGATGAAAGACCCCAATGCCGACAACGGCAGCCGACAGGTCTACGATGCCCCGAGTTATCTTCACAAAAACAGTCTGGAAACCGAGGTGCTTTGGGGGGCCACGTGCCGGATTACTCTGAACTTTCTCGAGCTCATGTTCGGGTTTGAAGTGCCGGCTGATGAGTCGCTGCCTGTTCTCAAGGGAATCATGGATGAAACATATATGAACCCCAAGGCTTCATAAAGATGAACGTCCAACATCGAACGCTGAACATCGAACATCGAATCAAGAATATATGTCTTGTGTCTACACCGTGGCCGCTGTTCAAACGACCATCGATTCAGCTGGGCTCCCTGAAATCTTTTCTAAACAAAGAACTGAAAGACACCCGGGTGGATACGGTGCATATGTACCTGAACGTGGCAAATGCCATCGGCTATGATGTGTACCAGGCCCTATCCAAGCGAACCTGGCTGGCGGAATCGGTATATGCTGCACTGCTGTATCCTGAAAAGTCTGACGCCATAGAACGATTTTTTCGGAAGCAAATATCCCGAAATCAGGTGTTGAGGGCTGTTGATTTTAAGGCGTTGGTTCGGCAGACAAAGGATATCACCGATGAAGCGATACAACAGATAAACCGGCATGTCATCGGCCTGGTGGGGTTTTCCGTGTGCTTGTGCCAGTTGACATCGAGCCTCTATGCTGTTCGACAAATCAAAAAGATTTCTCCCGATATCATCACGCTGTTTGGTGGTTCGACTGTCTCCAATCCTTTCTGCAAGGAGTACATCGATGTTTTCACGGACATCGACATTATCGTGAACGGGGAAGGGGAGCTTCCTCTGTTGCGGCTCCTGGAGCATTTTGAAAAATGCGGCAGTATTGAAACAGCTCATACCATTGACGGTGTCGTGACGCGGGAATCGATTGATAACGAATCGCATTTATTATCCCAATTGCCCCATCTTGAACGTCTGTCAACTCCCGACTATGACGACTATTTTAAAACCCTAAGCACATTTTTGCCTGATAAACGATTTTTCCCGACACTTCCCGTGGAATCGTCACGGGGTTGCTGGTGGAAAGGGGAGACCCTCGAAAATAAACATAAAGGATGTGCCTTCTGCAATCTGAACCTGCAGTGGTCCGGATATAGAAAGAGGGATCCCGCCAGGGTTGTTCGCGACATCGATATGTTATCGGAACGTCACCAGACGCTGTCCGTTGCATTCATGGACAACGTATTACCTAGTAAGTCGATGGACGATATTTTCTCCGGGCTGAGTCGGCTGGACAAGGATCTGCAGATGTTTTCAGAGATCAGGGCCTCGACACCCCTGAAGGCCCTTGCCAAGATGCGGTCGGCCGGCGTGACAGAAGTTCAGGTGGGAATTGAAGCGCTCAGCTCCAACCTCCTGAAAAAAATGAACAAGGGCACCACGGCAATTCAAAATATGGAGATCATGAAAAATTGTGAGTCCCTGGGATTACAGAATATTTCCAACCTGATAATCCACTTTCCGGGTAGTGATGAAGCTGATGTTACGGAAACCATCCAGAACCTGGCATTTGCCATGCCCTTCAGGCCGTTGAAGCCGGTTAATTTCTGGCTGGGTTTAGGGAGTCCGGTGTGGCAATGCCCCACGCAGTTTCATGTCCAATCCATATCGAATCATCCGCATTACCGCAGGCTGTTCCCGGATGATGTCACAAAAAACGTTCAATTTCCAATTCAAGCCTATCGAGGTGATGTGCTACGTCAGCGAAAACGCTGGAAGCCCGTTGAAAAGAAAATTCAGGAGTGGAAAAGGTTTTATGCGGATCTTCATTGTCAGCCGTCAGGCGGGCCGATTCTCGGTTATCAGGATGGTGGCCGCTTTCTGATCATCCGCCAGCGACGGCTGAACGCAGACCCCATGCAGCATCGCTTGATCGGCACATCCCGAGAGATATACCTGTTCTGCAGCAGCGTCCGATCTCTCCGGAGGATTGTGTTGCAATTTCCTGAACTTCCCGAAGACAAACTCGTACCGTTTCTGCGAATGATGACCGACAAGGGCTTGATGTTCGAAGAGGATGGGAGATATCTGAGTTTGGCGGTGAGGATATAAAAGATGAACATCGAACATCGAACGTCCAACATCGAATTTTGAATTTAAAAAATGAAGAAACAGCTGTATGATCAAAACGACTGGAAGGGAAAAAACAATTCGGTATTCAATGTTTGTTTTCATTCGGCGTTGGACGTTCGATGTTCGATGTTCGACGTTCATCTTTTAAAATAACACTATACTGCATAATTATAGGAACTTATATTGTGAGACTTCCCTCGCAACAACCCATAGACCAGGAAATCAGAACCCTCAGGGAACTCGTTCCGCAACTGGTGGACCAGCTCAGGTTGGACCAGGATGCGGACATCACAACCTGGCAGGCCCTCATCGACAAAAAGCTGCTTCCGAAACTGGCTCCTGATTTTCCGCTGGTGGCATCCATCTGCGGGGGGGGCTCATCCGGAAAGTCCTCACTTTTCAATGCACTCATTCAAGACAATATATCACCCACGGGCGGCACTGCCGGTATCAACCGCCGGATTCTCATATCCGGCAATGCCGACTGCTTTTCGGACAGCAACCGTTTTGAAGATCTTTTCAAAGCCTTTGGGTTTCGGCCGAAACCCTTGATGGACAAAAACGATCTCATCCAGCAGGGAAATGCCCGGTATGTGCTCAATACCCAAACGCCTTCTAAGCTTATTCTCCTGGACACGCCTGATTTCGATACCGGGTTAAAGGGTACCTATCACAACCGCGAGGTTGCCAGGCAGGCGCTGGAAGTATCGGATGTATTGATTTATATTTTCACCAATGCCAATTACAACAACCGGGACAACACCGACTTCATTTCAGAGATTCTCACCGGTATCGGTACCCGCAAATGTTTTTTGGTCTATCGTGTATATGCTAGCTATACTGATGAAGAGATTCTGGCACATGCCGGGACAGTTGCCGAAAATCTATACGGCAGGGATGCTGTCGATCAGGTATTGGGAATCTACAGGGCTGACGAGGATAACCGGGTAGCGGCCGACGAGGAATTCATGGACGTGCTGCCGGTGGGGGATGGTGGAGTCTCTTTGACAGACGCGCTGGCAAATCTGGACAGGCAAAAGATTCGCCTGGATTTGATGTTTTCCATCCTTATGGACGTGTTGGAACAGGCCGGGGAGATTTCAAGCAGGGCCGGGGTTTCACTGCTTGAGCTGGGACTCTACCGAAATGCCCTGCAGACGTGGCAAAGCCATTGTGTGCACCAGGCTTTGAAGCGTTTTCCCATGGATATCGTACTCAAACGGTTCATGGAAATCTGGCACCGCACAGACCCCTCTCATATCAGATGGATGCGCAAAGCAGGTAATATAATCGATTTACCGATTCGGGCTGCTGTCAAGACCGTTAAATGGATCAGGGGTAGAGAACCTCTACTGCCGAGTTCAGAAGAAAATGTTCAGGTTCGATATTCAGAGGAGACAATGGATGACTTTTTAACGGCCGCCAATGATCTGTGGCGAAAATTCATTGATTCCGAGATCTCCGTATCCCTGGCGAAAACCGATCCTGTGGCAAAGGAAATGCGCGAAGCCTATCAGGGAATTGAGGCGCAGTACAACCCATTGACCAAAGGAAGCCCTCACCGGATGCGGGTTTCATCCAATGGGCGTTTACTTTTTATTGTCAGGGCCCATCCGTCGATTCTTGACAAAGAGACGTTGTCCGGTTCCGGGGAATGGCGATTGGCTATAACATCGATCTTGTCCGGTACGGAAAAACTCCTGGACACTTCCGGGCAGATCGACCGGGACCTTGAAAAACTGGTGGAAACATTTCGAAAACGCATGAATCTATTGTCGAAAATCGGGCAAACCTTTTCTGCATTTCTGAACGTGCTACCGGCAACGGTGGCTGTTACCTACATTCTGTCAACCGGAGACCCTGTGGGTGCTGCGGGTATCAAGGTAAAACTCTCAGGCTTGTTTGGATTGAAAGACCTGTATGCGTTGGTGGCCCTGCCGGCCACTTCGGG
>QMMS01000024.1 GCA_003647375.1 Deltaproteobacteria bacterium | reverse complement strand
TTGACAACACCGGATCTGATGTCCTCCGGCCTTTCCCGTAGGGTAAACAACATGGCAAAATCGACCCCATCCTTCTTGTCCCGTCGTAGCTCGAAGAGCGAAGTCGGATGAATTAACCTGGTGGAATATCCAGGAAATGATGTTTTTCCTATGATATTGGTTATAATAACAACCTATTGATTATCCTTTGCCATGTTGTTTATGCAACCTTGGGGTGTAGACTGTTAGGCTGTAGGCTGTTAGGTGTTGCGCAGGAGCTTTTCCTACAGTCTAAAAGCCTAAACAACCTTATTATGGCTTATCGCTAAGTATTTTAACCAGCCTGGCCATGTTATTTCCAGATTCATGAAAGACAATGCCGGTGCGGTATCGTTCATCCGACATCGGTATCGAATATATGACATTTCCCATGACTTCGACGGCGTCCTTTTCTTTGACGGGCACTATCACCTTGATGGTAGATGCGTGAATCGGGGCGTTGCTTTCAAGGAGCATGCCTTTTTCGCTGACGTCGAGGGCCATGCCGATATCTTGTGAGACTTCTTTGCCATGTGCATCGCGGCATTCAAAAAAAACACGACAGTGGGTGTTTACACGGGGATGTTTTCTGCGTTCAATCATGTTTTACCTCCAGCCTTGTTCTGACACCACGGATGATTGCCGGTGTGACATCGCCGGCTTTTCCCTCGATGCGGATATGTGCCAGGTGGTCCAGTTCGGTGGGGCCTATGTTGATGATTATCAGCTTTGCACCCGCCTGAGCAGCATATTGGGGAATGAAGCAAGCCGGGTATACCGACAATGTTGATCCCAGTACCATGCAGACATCGCATTTCCTGGAGCGGCGTTCCGATTCCATAAGAACTTTTATTGGCAGCTGTTCTCCAAACAGCACAGCATCAGGCTTCAGCATTCCCATGCATAAATGGCATGCGGGATCTTCCATTCCCTGGTTTAACCATTCGGCCACCATGTCCATGGGATACCGGTGTCCACACTCAAGACAGACGGCATGGCTCAGGTCGCCGTGGAGTTGGAATACCTTTTCTTCGGATACGCCGGCTTTTTGATGGAGGCCGTCCACATTCTGTGTGACAACCCCATAGAGTTTTCCGATGTTTTCCAGGTCGGTGATGGCGTAATGGGCTGGATTGGGCTTAACCTTTGACATGGAAAGATCGCCGCTGGAGAGCATTTGCCACTGCCTCTTCCTGACCTGTTTATCGGATAGAAACTTCTGGATGGTGAAATCTTCGGGATTGTATTTCTGCCATATGCCATCCGTTCCCCTGAAATCGGGAATTCCGGATTCCGTGCTGACACCGGCACCGGTAAAAATCAGCACGCGTTCTGCATCTGCAATGAGGTTGGCAACTTCTTCGACCTGGTGCGTCAAATCGGTCATGGTGGGATTCTCCGAGCAGTAAGCTTTTAGCATTAAGCAATTAGCAGCATATGATGTACAGCTTATCGCCTATAGCATAAGGTCAAACTGCTTCACGTTTTAGGAATTTGAATAGAATAACCAAACCCGGACAAACCGGAAAAGAAAAAGATTTTTTATCACGAAATCACGAAAGGTCGAAACCACGAAAAAGGCCATCAAAAATTTCGTGTTTTTCAGATTTCGTGTTTTCGTGATTGCTTTAATTTTTTTTTGCCACAAAGTACACAGATATTACAGTTAAGGAACTAATTGGTTGTAATCTTAGCGACATTCGGCACTGTCTCAGGCTTTCCCCGCTCCATATACCGGCTGTCTCCATTTCTGGCGGTAACATTTTCATAGATACCGTCATCTCGCTTGACCAGTTTTGTAAACCCCAGATCCCGGAGTTCGCTATTGGTTTTGGGCGTACTGACTCCCACCAGCGAGATCAGTTTTTTTATTGGACAGCCGCATTGGGGGCATTTTCTGAGAGGGCGCTCTTTCAGCGACTGGGTAACTTCGAATATCCGACCGATGGAGCAGGGGTGTTCTGTATGTTCATATTCGTACACAGGCATGATGTCTATATAACATGTGATGCCATTCCGTGGGAAGCTAGTTTTGCCTTATATTTAAAACTTGACCCTTTAAGCTATAACAGAGCCATTTGGCTATACGGATGACTCTGACTGCAAAAATCCGAAGCACGAAATTCGAAATACGAAACAATACCAAATGACACAAATCCGAATGACCCAAACAAACAGTTTAATGTTTAAGGCCATGAGCCAGGTTTTGGTCATTTGAGCATTAGATATTCAGATTTGTTTCGAATTTCGATATTCGTATTTAGAATTTCACAAAATAGTATTTCCAAAGGTAAACTCATTTAGAGTTGAAGCAATGTCGGGTCCTTTGGTCCGGGAATTCAAACCAGTCAGTGGAATTGACGATTAAGTAGCCGCAGAGGATCCAGGGCTGTCCGGCCGGCACTGATACCCCAATGAAGATGCGGGCCTGTTGCCCGGCCTGTCTTTCCAACGCGTGCAATGAGTTCCCCTTGCCTGACCAGATCTCCGGTATTAACCGTTATGGCATTCAGGTGAATAAAAATGGAGGTGACGCCCAGGCCGTGATCGATCATCAGGGTTTTCCCCATCAAAAACATGCCCGAATCAACCAGCCTGACAATTCCGTTGGCCGGGCAACGTACAGGATGGCCAATGGGTGCTGCAAAGTCGACGCCTGAATGGAAGTTTTTGGGTTTGCCGTTCAAGACCCTGTTCAGGCCAAAGGGACTGGTCACTGTCCCGTTAACAGGTCTGATAAAACCTTTTCGGATGAAGAAGGGGATGGGGTAGGGATGGTCGCCCCGGATGTTTAGGACCTTGCGGTTGTCCGATATGACTCTTTCCTGCTGTTCGGGAGTGGGCGTGACATACTGTTGGGGCAGGCCCTTGATTTTCTGAGTACGCCAGGGGTAGGCCAATATGCGGATGATGCGCGACCGGGTTTCGGCCTTTGACTTTACGGTTACCCGAAAATCCGTTTTCCGGTCGCGTGGGATCGGCAGAACGAAATACCCTTGCGGTCCCATCAACTGACGTTTTCCTTTTATCCAGATTTCGGCTGTTGGTTCAGACCTGCCGACGACCATGTCTCCCTGGTAGGCAGTTTCCGGAAGGTTTAAATCAAGGGACCAGACAGTAGAGATGTCCCAGATAATAAGGATCGACAAAGCCCAAACACCTATCCATCTTGTCATGCCAAAAAGCCTCCTGAAACAGGCCGTACGGGAAAATACCATAGGGATTTACTCCAATGCTGATTCGGCTATGGGGTCGAATCAGAATCGTATAATTTTACTAGAACCTGAACTGAGCGATTTTTCCCGAAGAGGTGTGCCGAAATCTTGATGGAGAAGGGTTCGCAAAAAACACAGGCATACCCGTGGATCTGTCGAGGCTTTTTGCGAACTCTCGATCCGCAAGAGATCGGTGCAGATCGAGATAAAAATCGCTCAGTTCAGGTTTTAGCTATCTCAAATATCATATTGAAACAGGCATGTCCATGGACGAACGAGGTCGGATGATTGAACTTGACCCCATCTCTATCCACAGGATATAGTCAAGTCTATGGCAAACTCACGTAACTCAGGCCTTTTCTGGACGCTTTCCAGCCTGCTTGTATTGGTAGCGGTTATCTATTTTATGGGTAAGAGAGACCTGGTGGAAATGGTACGGTCTTATATTCGATCCGATTTGTTGACAGCCAATGCAAAGCTCGGGGCCGAGAATGAAAAACTTAAAAAAGAGATCGAGAGGCTGGTAAAACAGAACCATCGCCTGAAAAGGGTCCTGGTCGGTCGGACGATCGAATTTTCAATGTTAAATGAAACCGCCATGGAGCCCTTGCGATCGAGAATTAACCATTCTCAGGGTTCCATAGAGAACTTGGATAGAGAATCTTTTTTAATCCAGCAGATTTATCGGACATTGCTGGCGGAAAAGAAACGCTGGGATGATTACCAGCAGGCACAATATCAGGATATCCTGGAGAGTACGCTCGAGCCTGTTTTGGTGGATAGCCGGTATTTAATTTTTAAAGATGAAAAGAACCAGGAAACTTTTCTTGAAATAGAAAATGCCTTAAATCTGCACAAGAGACTTATCAGGGATGTTCGACTGTTTCATGATGAAGTACAATACCGGCAAAAACGGCTCCTCGAGGAGCCCTCCTATCGGTTGTATGATTTGAAATTCAATTTAGAACCATTTGCCAGGGAATCGGCCATCGCTGATTCTCTGCAGCAGTCCATGTCCGCTATGGGAGCCGGCATATATCCCCGGGAGGCGGCACAGGTTCTCGATCGGCTCGGGGAGGCATTTATAAAACCGATTCAGGAATTGTCCGGATGGCTGGAAGACCCTACGGACTCATCGGGTCCCAGACCTTACAATTACAATTTTTATATCGTGTTCGGAAAAAAACTGATGAATTATGCAGACACCCTGGCCCGGCAATCGTTGATTCCGCTGGCGCCTACGGCACTGGGGGAATTGGACTTTTTCAGTCGAAGAATTGCCCAGAGTTTTGTGCAGTTGTATGAGGCAGGTGGTCAGGGGAATATCGATTCGACGCTTCTTGACATGGAGACACTGGAGCAAGACGTGCCCTGATTTTATTCTGTCATTTAAAACCTGGTCCTTTGAGCCAGGTCAGAGATATTTGGCTATGCCGATGTCGTTAGTTTCTTAAATCCGAAGCACGAAATTCGAAATCCTAAACGGTTCGACAGGCTCACCGCCCTGAGCAAGGTCGAAGGGCAATATCTAATGATCCAAATTCGAATGACCAAAACAAGACCTTGGAGATACAAGTTCAAGCACTATGTTTGAAACATTAGAGCATTTGATATTTGAATTTGTTTCGTATTTCGATATTCGTATTTAGAATTTATCATAAGTTGAATGTGCACAATAATAATCCCTTACAGGGCTGAATCAGTGCCGGGCCCTTTGGATCCGGGTATCTACTCATTCAGATCGGCCAGATATGAGCGCCAGTTCTCAAACTCGCTTTTCAGGGTTTCATAGTTCTTATCGTTGTCAATATCCAGGGCTGCGCCGGGAAGCTGAATTTCCTGGCTCGCGAAGCGTGTATTCAAAAGATGCGAGATGGCCTTTTCCAAATCTTTCTTCGGAACCCATCGTTTGAATATGGCCGTGAACCATGGCAGGTCGAGCCTGGCGGACAACAGGGAGAATTGCAGGCCCAGGAGAAGCCTGAAATTTTTAAGTTTCTGAAATCGAAGGAGGTAGATTACCAAAAGGATCATGTTGAAGATTTGTTTCTGGTACCGGTATTCATACATCTTGTTGATATGGATTCGATGTTCGACCCTGGCCGGTCGGACCATGTGCAGGTTGTTGATCCGATAGTTCTTTTCCTTCATGTGCAGATAGGCCATTTTTATTCCGGGCTTATGGTCCGAGGGGTAAAAATATTGCATGCTTTTTTCAGGGGTCAAACCAAGAATATAGTCATGGCGGTTCAGATCGCAATTCGCTATAAAGTGTTCCACTTCATGGGTTGTGATCAGAGGTGAATCACAGGGCACCACCAAAACGGCCTTGTTGACGAATGCTGCAATTTCTGCATCTTTCCGGCCATTCAACGGCGGAAGTGATTTGAGGAATGCATACCAGACATTCTCCAGTAAATTGGATCTTTGTTCGAGAAAATGGATCTTCTTTGGTTGGTTGAAATCGATCGGGGTTTTTCTCAATGCGGACATCAGTTTTTTCTTGGGCCCGACGATATAGATATCGCCGATGGCGGATGCCTTCTGAAGGGCTTCAATCACGTACTGAATGCAATACTGATCGTTCAGCTTGAGCAACGCCTTGTACTGGTTGCAGACATTATGGCTGTCTTCATTCTCTCCCGCAACCAGAATCGCATCATATTTCATAGGGTCTTTCATCAAATCACAACTGTTCATTAAAGGGCATTTTCAGCTTGTAAATACCGTCTTTTAATAAAGCTTCCATAGGCAGTTCACCTTTCTCAAAGACCTTCAGCATACCCTTGTTCTCCTGCAGCACTTCAGCCGTAAACCCCCTCAGCCCTCGCTCCTTTGCCAGGCGGGTCAGCAAGTCATAGAGATACGGCGCAATCCTCAGTCCCTGATATTTTTCGTCCACAAAGAAGGCCAGATCACCGAAGCCGGTTTCCTCGTCTCCCGCATATCTTGCTTCAGCGATGATTATTTCCTGTCCGGGTTCATTGATCAAGGCCACTACAGACATTTCACTGCGGTAGTCGATATTGACGTAGGCCTGCATTTTGTTATGCGGCATGGTTGAAACAGGAAAAAAGAATCGACGGTATATGGATTGCTTGGAAAAGCGGTAAAAAAAGCGACGCATGGCCTCTTCGTCAGACGGTTTGATGGGCCTGAAGCGAACCGGCAGCCCGTTCTTCATCACATGTTCGCTAACAACCTCACTGGGATACAGACGGGCGCTGTCCGAGAGAAAAATCTGATCCAGGAAAATAATTCTTTTTGCTTTGGCATCTTCCACCAGTTTCTTTCTGTCATCCGGGTGGGCGATGTCGATCAACGCCTGGGCTCTTTCTCTGATAGTACGCCATTTCAGGTTGGCAATGCCGTATTCGGTTACAACGGCGTCGATGGATTCACGATTGTGAAACTGATTACGAAAGCTTCGCAGCATGACCACGATATTGGGCTTTCCCTTGGTATTCCTGCTGGGCAGGCCGATAATGTTTCGTCCACCAGGAGACATTTCGGCTCCGGCAAAAAGGTCTGCACTCTTTCCGGGCCCCGAGGTGATGTCATTTTTGCCTGCGGGAAAGGCAATTCGTCCTAGCAGATCTACTTTGTTCGCTTCATTGACCACCACAAAATTAGGGATGCGGCCGATCTGGATGGGATCGAACACCTGTTCGACACTCTGGAATTCTACAAGCGGGTTACGATCCAACCAGTGCATCAACGCCGGTGTCCCTATTGCGTAGGAGGCAACGGATTTTCCCCGGTACAGGGACTTACGATAGTTGGTTACGGCACCGCTTTTCACCAGATTCATCATTGCATCTGAAAAATAGGGTGTGTGTATCCCTAAGTTCTTTTTTTGATCCAAGTGACGACCGAGGGCTTCGAACAGTGGGCCCACCAGGAAGCTGATACAGTCATCATCTTTTATCAGCTGTGCAATATTTGCTGCGACAAGGTCGATCACAGGCCTCACCGGTCTGGGTTTGTAATAGGTGGGTGGCTCGGTTGACTTTACAACAAGGTCAAAGTCGGAAATGGATACAATCGTATCCCCGAAGGTAAAGGGGATTTTGGTATTGATTTCCGCCACTACCAGTTTCGCTTTTTCCATAGCTTCCCTGGCAATGTCCACGGCTACCCCCAGACTGCAATAGCCTGCTTCATCCGGCGGCGAGATCTGAATAAAAGCTACATCTATTGGGATCCGGTTGGACTTGATGATTTTAGGGAGTTGGGAAATTCTGGCCGGTATGAGATCGACACTGTCGCTGACAACAGCCTCGCTGGATACCCAGCTGGAAAAAAAGGTTTTCAACCGGTACTTCCCGTAGCTCATATCGCTCAATGATAAAAAGCCACTGTAGTTTGTCAGCTGGATGAATTCCAGGTCATTCATATCAGGAAGCCCGGACTCGATGAGACTCTTCATGAGGGTTCGAGGCTCGGCTAAACCACTTCCGAGAAAAATGGTCATGCCGGGTTTGATATGCTGCAGTACCTTTTCCGGTGATACCAGCTTGTCTTGCCAATTATTATCCATGCTATAGTATAACTTCCGCTTCAGGGGTAAAGTACATTTAATTCTCTTTTTATTCCCGCTATCCCGCCCATTCCCCGCACGGTTAACAAATACGGAACCGGAAGTCAATGAAATGAAAACATATCAGCGGGTCAAGACCGACTACAAAAACAAGTTTTACATTTTGAGTTTTAGAAAGGAAGTGGTCAAGGTTCAAGAGGACCGGCAAAACGACCGCGTAATTTTCCAATGGCTGCAGCTCAGCACATCACTTTACACCTCCGGGGGACCTCTAATTATTCCCCTTTTTTGTACGGGACCTCCCTCGTCTATCCGTAGACATTGATCTGACGTACCTCCCTGTAAATGAAAGACCTTTTGCCCTGGATGAAATCCGCCACGTCTTGCTAAAGATCTATTTGAGTTGTCTCTCCAATGTCGTATTCTTTCCTCATATGATTTGTATGCCGGCAAGATCTGTGCTGCCCTTGATCGCCAGCACCCAAGGGATTTCTTCGATGTTCATTTGCTTCTTAAAAGTGAAGGATTTAAGCCTGAAATAAGGAAGGCTTTCATTGTCTATCTTATCAGTCACCCAAGGCCCATGGTTGAGATTCTAAATCCTCAGAAGATAGATATAAGCGGTATTTTTGAGAAGGAGTTCAAAAGAAAAGTGTTGACAGCCATACAATCAATGCGTGATACATTGATCGTATGGTTCAAAGATAAAAAGCATTTGAGATAATCATAATCAACCTAACATTCATAATTTTTTTAAATGGGGTTTGGCGTGTACGATTTGGCAATTGTGGAAGGTTTAAATTTTCGAGACTACAGAGAAATATAGGGGGATTAGGGTTCACAAATGGAAACACCCAGATTGGAAATAGATCTGAAAAAAATTTACCATAACACAAAGTCAATCGTTAACCTGTTTAAAGCTAAGAATATAGATGTCATGGGGATAACCAAGGCGGTTATGGGAGACCCTGAGATTGCCAAGGTTATGATTAATGCAGGCGTTTCATGCATAGGGGATTCAAGAATAGAAAATATCGAAAGGATGAAACAGGCAGGGGTGACCGCAAAGTTGGCTTTAATCCGTACCCCTCTGATCAGCAAGGCCGAAAAGGTGGTATTACATGCTGATATAAGCTTGAATTCAGAAGTGGACGTTATTCGTGAGCTTTCAAAATATGCCCTTAAACACAGCAGGACGCATAAAATTATCTTAATGATTGAAATGGGTGATTTAAGAGAAGGAATTGAGATTGAAGAAATAGATCAATTTATTTGCGAAGTAAAAGCGCTGCCTAAAATCAAAATTGTTGGATTGGGAACAAACCTTGGATGCCTTAATGACGTTAAACCCAACTCGCGAAAAATGGCTGAGTTATCCTCAATCGCCTCTAGGCTGGAGAAAACGCACGGAATTGAATTTGTCATCATTTCAGGTGGTAATTCATCAAATTTTCAATGGATTATGAATGCACATGATGTCTATAGGATTAATAATCTAAGAATTGGCGAGCTGATCCTGTTAGGAACGAACCCTTCAAGCGGCAGTCCGGTGCACTTTTTAAAGCAGGATGCCTTCACACTTGTCACAGAAGTAATTGAATCAAAAAAAAAGAAACCCTATCTGGAAGGTGTCAATACAATAAATTCTTCTGGAAAAGCGCAAGAAATAGGAGATGAGCTTGGATATGGTTCGCGGACAATTTTAGGAATCGGTGAACAGGATACGAATATTCAAGGATTAAGGCCTTTGGGAAATTTTACAATTGTAGGCTCAACAAGTGATCACATGATAATTTGCAATGCATCAAATAATCTGAGGGTTGGGCAAGAAGCTCGATTTACAATGTCTTATGAAGCTTTAACAGGCGCTTATACGTCTCCTTTTGTTGAAAAAAGAATAATTAGCTATATGATTTGATATTATAGATAGGGAAAAAATAATGATTTCTAAAACCACACACTGTTTTACAAAATCACGTCCTAATACCATATCACTGGATTTGGTTCAGCAGGTTGAGAATGCGATCTTAGACGGGAATCTTACACCCGGCGAAAAATTACCGCCGCAGCGGGAATTAATGCAAACCTTTGGAGCGAGCAGTTCAAGCATCCGCGAAGCGTTTCGGGTGTTAGAGGAAAAAGGGCTGATCGAAATCAAACGGGGCGCTACCGGAGGAACAACCGTAAAAAGCCCAAGTTCAGATAAGTTAAGTGAAAATTTGGGACGTCTAATCAAGTACAAACAAATTCCAATGAAACATTTAGCTGAATACAGAGAAGATATTGAGGGGACAATTGCTGCTCTGGCTTCTGAGCGTGCTACACCCAAAGATATTCTGGAAATGAAAGAACTCCTCTCAGAAATTTATGAGTGTGTGACAGCTGACCCTCCTAAAAATGTAGAGTTTGATATTGCAGACAACAAGCTTCATGTCATTATTGCCAAGTCAACAAAAAATGCGATCTATCAGTTAACATCTGAAATAATCCACAATAACATCAACATTTATTACCAGGAGCTTCTCGAAGATAAAACCATATACATGAAATACTATGAAGATTTACAGGCGTTAGTTAAAGCGATTGAGAAACATGAAGCCAATGAGGCGAAATCAATTGCCCGTATTCATGCCCAGCGTTTTTTCAGATATGTCAAGAAGCAGATGGATCAAAATAAATAAGTAATTTCTGGTTTTTAATTTCCGTAGCAGTTTTCCTGGGCAGTATTACGTATATGCTAAAAAATTTAAAGGAGGTGATAATAAGGAAGCTGTTTTACTGATAATTAATGCCATATTTTGGAAAGAAACATTTATTAAAAATAAAGGAGGCGCATTATGAAAAAACACTTTAATATCATACGATTTGTTTGTTTAATTATTTTAATTTTGGGACTCTTTTGTCCTTCGTTATATGCCGCGGAGAAAGTTCTGAAAATCTCCATGGATGCAGGTAACGCAGGTATGGATACTTTTAATCCTATTACAACCAATCGCACGAATAATGTTTATTATCTGATTTATGATCGATTGGTGGAAATGGGAGCCGATGGCGTTATTTATCCTCATTTGTTAAAATCCTGGAATGTCTCAGAGGATGGCTTAACCATTACTTTTACCTTGAGAGAAGGAATAAAGTTTCATGATGGCTCTGAATTGAACGCCGAAGTGCTCAAATGGTTTCTGGAGAATATCGCCAAGGGTAAATCCAAATATATGGTAGCTGCGGTTAAATCCATTGATATCAAAGACAATTTGACCGTTGTATTAAATATGAGTCGTCCTGATCCGAATATTTTATATAATTTTACCTCCTCTTTTACTGGTATCCCCAGTAAAAAAGCGATTGAAAAATATGGCGATGAGTTTGGTCGAAAATATGTTGTGGGAACCGGTCCGTTTGAGTTTGTTTCCTGGAAAACAGGTGATGAGATCGTCTTAAAGAGGAACCCTAATTATCAATGGGGATCACCGCTATCTGACAATCAGGGCCCGGCTAAAATCGACAAAGTCATTTTTAAGGAGATCCTTGAAGATTCTACCCGTTACCTTGAATTTAAAACCGGTGGCGTTGATATATTGGAAAATGCACCCACAGTTTTCTTGAAGAAGATCAAAGAAGATTCCAACGCGACAGTTATTAGCATGGCGAGTAATACCAATTTTCATATGGTCATGAATACCAAGCGCGAATTTCTGGACAATGTAAATATCAGAAAGGCAATCGCTCTTTCTATTGATCAGAATAGTATTTTGAAAGCAGTCTTCCAAGGTAATGGCAGCCCTGCCTATACCTATCTGATTGATCGATTACCCGCTCGAAAGGTAGCCAAAAAATATGAAATCCATTTTGATCCGGCAAAAGCTCAGGCGATCATGGCCGAAGAGGGATGGAAGAAAGACAGTGATGGAATTTTGACCAAAGACGGAAAAAAGTTATCCCTCTCCCTTTGGAGTAAAAGTGATTCAGATGAGCGTAAAACCGCCGTTGTCATCCAGGCCCAACTTGCAAAATTGGGAATTGATGTAAAAATTGAGCAATTTGACCCCAGTTCGATTAAGGCGGAGTTCAAAAAAGGACGGCATGATCTGGTTGTTCGGTCTTATGGTTGGGATAATGCCGATATTCTGGAGTGGTTTTTCAATTCCACTAGACCTGGTTATCCAACTGTTTCCATGTGGCATGATAATGAGTCTGATTATTTGATGCATAAAGCCATGACACGATCCAAAAATTCTGAAGAACGGATTCAGAATTTCAAAGATTATCATGAATATCTGCTCTCCCAGTATATTTGGGCACCCATTATCAATTCTGTGAATAATCATGCGATAAATAATCGTGTTAAAATGCCCGGCCCGCCACGATTTAAGATTTTGATAGGCGCGCCGATCATGGATATGACGCTTAATTAGCCCGAACATTTCATGAAATTTCCTGGTTAATTTGACTGAGGGAAGGGAGTGTATTGAGCAAAACTCCCTTCTCACAACATTAAGAAAGAGGAAGCGGTATGTGGACTTACATTCTCCGACGGACTTTATTGTTAATTCCCATATTTTTTATTATTTCCGTGGTGGTCTTCTCTCTCATTCATATGGTGCCTGGGGATCCCATCGACTCCTTGCTGGGACCGGGGTCCACAGCCGCGGATAAAGTCGAATTAACAAAGGCCTATGGTTTGGACAAATCACTGCCGGTCCAATACCTTGTCTGGCTGAAGAAGTTTCTCACCGGCGATATGGGCCAATCCATCATAGAAAAACAACCCGTCGTGGATATGATTTTATACAACATGCCCTTTACAATTAACTTGGGATTGGCCGCTCTGGTTATATCCTTTTTTCTGGGAATTTTCCTGGGCATCATTTCAGCTGCCTTCAAAAATACGTTTATTGATCACATCTCCATGATTTTTGCATTGCTGGGAGTGACCGTGCCTGCCTTCTGGCTGGGCTTGATTTTGATGTTGATTTTTTCGGTCATGCTGGGATGGTTTCCGGTTTCCGGTTCCGGCACCCTCCAATCGCTGATATTACCGGCGGTAACCGTCGGTCTGGGTGGGGCCGGGCTTATTGCCAGAATTACCCGCGTCAGTATGTTGGAGATGTTCAACAAACAATTCATTTTGCTCTTATACGCCAAAGGCTTGAGTAAAAAGGTCATTACGATCAAACATATTTTCAGAAACGCCCTCATGCCGGTCATCACCATATTCGGATTGCGGCTGGGCTGGATTCTGGGAGGGGCCGTAACTATCGAGATTGTCTTCAGTCGTCCCGGGATCGGAAACATGCTGCTGTCTGCGCTATATCGTCGTGACTACCCGGTGGTGCAGGCCTCGCTGATTTTTCTGACCATGGCGGTTATCATTGGGGCGTTTATCGCCGATATTATGTATGCTTATGCTGATCCACGGGTCAGAGATGCCTATAAATAAACAGTGAATGGGTAAATAAAATGGCCGCGAACAACGTAATAAAAAGAAAACATAAATCACCATGGGTCATTATCCTCAAAAGATTTTCAGGCAATAAGATGGGGGTTATCGGAACCGCTCTGATCGTTGGCCTGATCCTTGTTGCCATTTTCGCTCCTATGTTGGAACCCTATTCTTTCAAGGAGCAAAATATAGAACTCATGAATGCCCCACCCTCTGCAAGCCATCTGCTGGGAACGGATGAGTATGGGCGGGATCTGCTAAGCCGAGTCATCAGGGGGGCGCGGATTTCATTTGTAGTGGGGGTCTTGTCGGTGATGATATCGGTACTCATTGGCGTTGTGATCGGATCCATCGCCGGGTTTTATGGCGGGGCCATCGATTTGGTTCTGACGACCATCGCCGACCTGACCTGGTCCATGCCGGCCATCTTAATTGCGCTATTGCTAGTGGCTGTCATCGGGGCGGGTTTGGAAAGCGTCGTTGTGGCCATCGGGTTGTCCTATTGGGCCCAATATGCGCGTTTGGTTCGCGGGCAGATCCTCTCTTTAAAGGCAGCTGTCTATATCGAGGCAACCAAATCCATGGGCGCCAGTGATTTCATCATTCTTTTCAAGCACCTGCTCCCCAACAGTATGTCACCCGTCATCGTAGCGGCCACCGTCGGTGTTGGAAACGCTATCGTGTTGGAAGCGACCCTGGGTTTTTTAGGTATGGGGGCCCAACCGCCCACACCCAGCTGGGGTGCGATGATGAGCAGTGGAACCGCTTATCTCTTTATCTCTCCCTGGGTAATCATATTTCCCGGTTTGGCCATGATGCTCACCGTTTTGGGGTTCAATTTGTTTGGTGATGCCCTGATTGAAATCATGGATGTTAAAAATAAGGAGTCCAATTAATGACTTTTTTAGAAGTCAGAGATCTGGAAGTTGAATTTCAGGTTGATAAAAAGCCGGTCACACCCATCGAAGGTGTTTCATTTGAGCTGAACGAGAAGGAAGTCCTGGGTATCGTTGGAGAAACTGGATCCGGTAAGTCTTTGACCGCACACGCTATTTTGGGGTTATCAACCCTGGTGGGAGGTAAAATAAGGGGCAGCGTCAAATTTGAGGAGCGGGAACTTCTTTCAATTTCAGAAAAGGAGATGCAGTCCATACGAGGTGCCCAAATCGCATTTATTCCCCAGAATCCGATGACTTCTTTAGATCCCGTCTATCGGGTGGGGGATCAAATTGTCGAGGGTTTAACCCAGCATACCAAGATCGGTAAACATAAAGCCAGACAGCAGGTGCTCGATTTAATGGAAAGACTGCGTATTCCCAAGGCCGATCGTGTTTTTCAGCAATATCCTCACCAGCTTTCGGGTGGTTTGAAACAAAGAATTGTGATTGCCATGGGGTTGTGTACCAATCCGCGATTGTTAATTGCGGATGAACCCACAACCGCACTGGATGTAACGGTGCAAGCTCAGATCATGCGATTATTTGGTGAAATGGTAGCGGATAGGGGAATTGGGCTGTTTCTGATCACGCATGACCTGGGTGTCATCGCCCAGGTTTGTGATAAAGTGGCTGTTATGTACGCTGGAAATATGGTTGAATTCGGTAAAATTGAACCCGTGTTTAATGCACCCAGTCATCCCTATACCAAAGCGCTGTTGGATTGTATCCCCTATATTGGCATGAAAAAGGGCTCCTTGTCCGCGATTTACGGCAATGTCCCGACCGGCGGAAACTATCCAAGCGGTTGCCGCTATCACCCACGCTGCCCGCATTCTTTTTCACCGTGCGAAACACGTGTGCCGGCATTAATTCAAATCGAAGGCGGAACCCGAGTTGCCTGCCACTTGTATCAGGGAAAAAAAGATGGATAATATGGAAAATTTCATAGAAGTTAACAATTTATCTGTTTCATTCGACGTTAGAGCGGGGCTTTTGTTGCGTACAATCGGGACCATACAGGCTGTCAATAATGTATCTTTTTCGATTAAGAAAGGGGAAATATTGGGGGTTGTCGGTGAGTCCGGGTGTGGGAAATCTACGCTGGCTCGCTTGATCCTGCGTCTGATTGAGCCCAAGAGCGGCAGTGTCAAATTTAATGGGAAGGACATTTTTGAGTTGTCAAAAAAGGAGCTGCGTAAGCATCGCAGTCAAATGGCCATGGTTTTTCAGGATCCCTACTCGGCCATGGACCCCCGTTATACGATTTTCAGGAGTTTGAGTGAGCCCTTTCAAATTCAGAATGCGCCTTTCAATAAAGAGGAGCGCCGAAAAAAAATCGATGATCTTCTGAAACTGGTCGGCCTGGATCCCCAACATGGCTTCGCTTATCCCCATGAACTTTCGGGTGGTCAAAAACAGCGGGCGGATATCGCCCGCGTTTTGACGTTGACACCGCCATTTATCGTATTGGATGAGCCCACTGCCGCTCTGGATGTCTCGGTCCAGGCCCAGATTATTAAGTTACTGGAAGATTTAAGAGAAAGGCTGGATCTGACCTTTCTGTTCATTTCGCATGATTTGTCTTTGGTGAGCTATTTCTGCCATCGTGTAATCGTCATGTATTTGGGGCGTGTTGCCGAAATTATTTCCGCGGATTTGATCGGGGAACACGCACGACATCCCTACACCAAAGCGCTGGTTGAGAGCATCTTTCGAACGGTGCCCGGTCAAAAAAATGAGGCGCCCCCACTGGAAGGTGAAGTCCCCAGTCCATTCAATTTACCACCCGGTTGTGTGTGTGTTTCAAGATGTAAATATGCGCAACCCGTGTGCCAGAAGCAAGCGCCTGTTCTAGAAAAAAGTGCCGCGGGCGGTGGGGTGGCCTGCCATTTTCCTTTAAATTGAAGCTACCCGCTGCTGTGGCTCAAAAGCTGAGATGATGGGTGTCCTACAATAAAACCCTAAGAACGATTATATGCATAAACAGGAACGGTTATGTGTGATTTATTAATAAAAAATGGAAAAATTATTGATGGCTCCGGAGCCCCTGCATTCTTTGCTGATATTTCGGTGATAGATGGAAAAATTCAAAGCATTGAGCCCTCAATTGAGATTGATTGTCCCGACGTACTGGACGCTTCAAATATGATCGTATGCCCGGGATTTATCGATATTCATTCTCATACCGATGCCACCATTATGGTTAATAATAAAGCGGAAAGTAAAATCAGGCAAGGCATCACAACGGAAGTTGTTGGAAACTGCGGGATGAGTGCCGCTCCCTTAACAACTGCTTTTTTATCCGAAGTGAGGGATCACCTGAATATTAACTCTGATTATGGGAAAACGGATGAAATCGGGAAATCCTGGACCACATTTAAAGAGTACATTGCGTTTCTAAATGAGTTGCCGCTGGGGATTAATATTATGCCAATGGTTGGCTTAGGAACCTTGCGCTCGGCTGTGATGGGATTAAAAAGCGGGCCGCCAACCAAACTTGAAATGAGAGGAATGGAGGACCTGCTGGAAAGAAGTCTTAAGGAGGGCGCCGCCGGCATGTCGACCGGGCTGGAATATGTCCCGGATTCTCTTTGCCATCCAGATGAATTGATTCAACTTTGCCGGGTTATTGAACGCAACAATAAGCTGTATGCCTCTCATATCAGAAACGAGTCCCAGACCCTGTTTCCCGCGATTGAAGAAGCGATTCATACGGCCGAGGCTTCCGGATGTCGCATAGAGATTTCTCACTTGAAACTTGGTGGAAAATTTAACTGGGGAAAAACGGATCGACTCTTCGCACTTCTTGAAAAAGCTATTTCACGGGGGGTGCGTCTATCCTGGGATCAATATCCCTATATTGCCTGGGGAACCGGTTTGGTGGACTACCTTCCGCGCTGGGTAATACAGGATGGTCATCAAAAGCTGATTGCGTATTTAAGCGATACCTCAACCAGAAAAAAGATCCGTTTGGAGATTAATAAGGAAATTAAAAAGGGGATTCATGCGTATAATACGGCTCCATGGGAAAACGTTCAGATCGCAATGGTGAAATCGCCGGAATACAAATCTATTGAAGGGAAAAGAATTTCTGAGATTTCCAAAGAGTTGAATATTGACCCGCTTGATTTTGTTTTTGATCTGTTGATCAAAGAGCAAGGATCAGTAAAAACATTGGTTTTTTGTATGGACGAAGAGGATATCAAAACGATTATGAAACACCCTCATACGATTATTGCCAGTGATGGGCGAGCCGTCGCACCTTATGGTGAATTAAATAAGGGGATTACACATCCCCGCTATTATGGGGCGTTTCCTCGAGTATTAGGTAAATATGTTCGGGATGAGAAGGTATTATCCCTGGAAACAGCAATAAAAAAAATGACCTCAATGCCGGCCAAGACCATGAGATTGGGCAATAGAGGAATCCTCGCGACTAATAAGGTGGCGGATATAACAATTTTTGATCCGAAAACTGTTTGCGATGTCGCCACATATGAAAATCCTCATCAATATTCAAAGGGCATCGAGAAAGTAATTTTATCCGGTAAGATAATTATCGATAAGGGAAATCATACCAATAAATTGGTAGGCCAGGTTATCAAATGAGGGAAAATCCCCGTATAGAGTTTAATCTAGAAAAATTGGTAACTATTCAGCCACAGATTCACACAGATGAACGCAGTTATGTTTAAACACAAAGAAATTACATTAAATAAAAGGAAGAATTAATGAAAAAGAATAAGCTTCGCATCTTATGCCCCAATGGGCATCTTGGATTCGCTCCCACAAAAGAAGGAAGCTTCAAACTCGGTGCCGAAACAAAGCCTGATTATTATTGCTGTGATTCCGGCAGTGATGATATTGGACCAGGTCCTTTGGGCAACGATGATTGTGTCAGCCCCCGGGCCTGGCAGAAACATGACCTCGAGCTCATGCTTCTGGCGTCAAGAAAACAGAATGTACCAATGATAATTGGTTCGTCAGGGGATACTGGGTCAAACAGCCGTGTTGATATGTACGTAGAAATTATACGTGAGCTTGCCCAAGAACATAAATTGGAACCCTTTAAGTTGGTCTATTTTTATTCTGAAGTCAAAAAAGACTATCTTCGAGAAAAACTCAAAAATGGCATCACCATTGAAGGCCTCGACGGAAGAAAAGATTTATCGCCTGGAGAACTTGAAGCCACTGACAATATTGTAGCTGTGGCAGGAATTCATCCTTTTATAAAGGCCTTGGAGCTTAAAGCAGATGTCATAATAGGGGGTAGGTCCAGTGATGCAGCAATATTTGCAGCGCCTGCCGTGTACAATGGCTTTTCTGAGTCAAATTCCTATTATCTTGGAAAGGTTCTTGAATGTGCGTCGTTCTGTGCCGAGCCCTATGGTGCAAAAGAATCTGTAATTGGAACGATCACAAAAGATGATGTAAAAGTAACTGCCATGCATCCGGAGCAGTATTGTACTATTGCCTCTGTGGCCGGACATGCAATGTATGAAAGATCAAATCCGTTTTTTGAATATTTTGCAGGTGGAAAACTAGATATGACAGATTGCTCCTATATTCAAATAGACGCGAAAACCACACAGATCACAGGGGCTAAATTTATTCCAATTGAAGGAAATATGAAAGTAAAGCTGGAAGGAGCTGGAAAAGTTGGTGAAAGATATATGGGGATTGTTGGTGTAAGGGATCCTTATACAATTAAAAATATTGATAAAGTTATTGATTGGGCCAGAGAGCAAGCAGAAGAGCGGCTTGGAAAAGAGGGGTACCAAATTTTTTATCACATATACGGTAAAAATGCTGTAATGGGTGAAATGGAGCCTGTACAAGATACAAAATCCCATGAGCTGGGCATTGTTGTAGAAGCCATCTCTGAAGATAAAGATCTTGCAAAGGAAGCTGCAATTATCGGTTCCAGACAGATTTTTTATGCCCGGCTTCCGGAAGTAAAAGGTACGGCAGGTACAGCGGCCTTTCTAATCGATGAGGTCATGCCTACTTCCCCGGCACATAGATGGACATTGAACCATACGGTTGAAGTTGATGATCCCATGGAGCTTTTTACGCTGATTGAAACCGAAGTTACTCTTTAAATAAGGATTAATTACCAGATGAAAACAAAAAAACTTTATCAGCTTGCCAAAACGATAAGAAGTAAAAATGCAGGGGTTGATAGGATCACTTTTGACATCATTTTTAATGAAGAGGCAAACTACCTTCTTGTTAAACAGAGTAAGGTTTTAACGGTTGATTCTGTTGCACGAATTTTTAATGTCTCGATTGATAGGATTTGCGATTTCGTTGAATATGACCCTGCATTTGCCATTAAATTCACAATCCAGCGAAAAAGACCCAGTGGTAGTCCAGGAGAAGGCGATATCTTTGGGTGCCAGCAGTACCCCCCTCTCCTTGATATTGAAATTCCAATGCCATCCGAATAGAGCCTTATGAGTTGGTTCGGTATTTAATCAAAAGAATTCCTCGATGCTCTGCATCGGGTTAGTTCATGATAAACAAAACAGTGGTGCAAAATGGGAAAAACGATTGGTGTACGCAGAGAAGATAAAAATAAATGGGAAAGAAGGGCACCTTTGATTCCCACAGATGTAAAAGAGCTATATGAAAGATTTGGAATAACAACCATCGTTCAACCTTCCGATATCCGAATTTTTCCGGACGGGGCATACAAAAATGCTAAAGCCCGGATAGATGAGGGTTTGAGCAATGCCGATATCCTTTTTGCCGTGAAGGAAATCCCAACCCGGTTATTGGAAAAAGGCAAAACATACGTGTTTTTTTCTCATACAGTCAAAGGGCAACCCTATAACATGAAGATGTTGAAACGGCTCATGGATCTTCAATGCAATCTCATTGATTATGAACGGATGAGCGACCACCAAAATGCCCGCATCATTACCTTTAGTGTTTACGCCGGTCTGGCTGGCATGATCGAAACGCTTCATGCGTTTGGCCGAAAAATGAAAATGCAGGGCTATCGCACACCTTTTGAGAGGATTAAGCAAGCATATCAATATAGGTCTGAAAATAAGGCCAAAGAGGAAATAAAAGATATTGGTCTGGAGATTTCCAATACAGGAATTCCGAGTGAAATTCATCCCCTGACAGTTGGGCTTGCAGGGTACGGCAATGTATCGAAGGGCGCTCAGAGTATACTTGATCTTTTACCGGTGAAAACAATCACCCCAGATCACCTCAGGGTCGGGTTAAACGGCGCCGATTTGGACAATGCGTACATCTATAAAACTGTATTTGAAGAAAAAGATATGGTTCAACCCAATGAAGGCGAATTTGAACTTCAGGACTATTACGACCATCCTAAGAAGTATGAATCCATATTTGATAATTACCTGCCTGCCTTGAAAATACTTGTTAATTGTGTGTACTGGACCGAAAAATACCCCAGGCTTATTACACGTCAAAGACTTAAAGATGATCTGATCGGGGCGAATAAATCTGGGCTTCAAGTTATCGGTGATATCAGCTGTGATATAAATGGGTCAATTGAAATAACGAAGGCGGCCACAAAGCCGGATAACGCCTGTTACACTTATTATGCCGATGAGGACGATTATAAAAATGGAATTCAGGATTCTGGTATCACCATCATGGCTATCGATAATCTGCCATGTGAGTTTCCCAGAGAAGCATCCGCCTCGTTTTCTTCGGAACTAAAAGTATTTGTAAATGACATTGTTTCTGCTGATTTCAAGAAAGATTTTAAAGACCTCAACCTTCCGGAAGAGATCAAAAAAGCAGTCATTTTGCAGAACGGTGCATTGACACCGGACTATCAATACATGGCAGCGTTTCTCTAATAGATGTGAAATAAATATTCATCTGCACGCGATCCGGAGATCATAATAAGACTTTTACTTCAAACTTCCAATCATCAAATTGTGTTGGGCTTCGATTTGTATGCGCCCCGGGCTTGTCTCATGTCTGATGAATTAACCTGGTGGAATATCCAGGAAATGACGTTTTCCCTATGATATTGGTTATAATAACAACCCATTGATTATCCTTTGTCATGTTGTTTATGCAACCTTGGGGTAAAAAAAGGCAGGGCCACGTTGGCCCTGCCCATGCTCTTTGACAATATTTGATATCTTATGATGCTATTCGGAATAGATCTGTTTTGGAATGTATATATTTATCTTGTCTTCTTTCGCTATAACCTCTTCGATCAAAGACATTTCTTCTTTCAGTGCCATTATGCCCATTACCATTATTACCAAATCGTCTATCTCCAAGCATTCTTCTGTTTAATTCAAGGCGTCGATCTTGACCCATTTATTACCTCCAATAAGTAGTTTGGCGGGAAATTATATAAACCAATTATGGTATGCAAGAAGAAAGTTCATTACGGATTAAATATAGGCAATCATATATACGGGATAGGCGTGCCGGTGCCGAAAAGGAATGACCCTGGCGGGCTTCCTGCAGCTCTTAAATGGCCATGTTTTATGTCGGGGATTAATATTTTATGAAAAACAAAAGGGCTTATGAGTTTATCGTAAGCCCTTGTTTTGTTTATGGTACGCCCGGCTGGGATCGAACCAGCGGCTTTCAGCTCCGGAGGCTGACGCTCTATCCACTGAGCTACGGGCGCAGGTGGCATAATAAGTAGTTTAAGAGGGTGCCTCTGTCAAGTCCAAAGGTTAGGATGGCAGGATATGGGGGAGAGATAATTTTGCTTCACCCACAACATAGAGGGAGCCGGCAATGCAGATGACATCATCGGGTGCGGCCTGGTTGACTGCATGTTCGACAGCCCGGTGGACATCCGGCAAGAGGGTCATATCTTTCCCATATTGCCGGGCTTCAGCGTACAGCGTTTCCGGGGGAAGACCCCGATCGATTTTGGGCCGGGTGAATATCACTTTTTGAGTGACCGGGATAAGCGCTGACAACATGGCTTCATAAGGCTTGTCGTCCAGGATGCCGATGACCATTGTAATGGGACGTTGGTCTGTCTCCTGTGCCAGGAAAGTTGCCAGATTTCGGGCAGCAGCCAGATTGTGGGCGCCGTCCAGGATGATTCTGGGAGACTCGGAAATGATTTCGAGTCTTCCGGGCCAGCATAGGTTAAACAAGCCCTGCCGGCAGTTTTCTTCGGAGATGGAAACTCCGGCACGATTCAGGAGTTCGCATGCGGCCAGGGAAATGGCGGCATTATCGACCTGGTGCCGGCCCATGAGACTGGTTTTCATATTGGGCCATCGGTTCTGGATTCCGAAAAAGGTAAAGGCATTCCCCGATTTCCGGCGTACCCGGAAGTCTTTTCCCAGGCGGAAGACAGGGGCTGATTTTGCGGCAGCGATGTCATTCAATACGGACAGTGCCCCTGGTTGCCTGACGCCTGTGACCACGGGAATGCCTTTCTTGATGATGCCTCCCTTTTCGCCGGCAATTTGTGCCAGGCTGTTGCCCAGGTAATCCTGGTGCTCAAGGGATAGATTCGAAATGATGCTGATGGTCGGCCTGACGATATTGGTGGCATCGAGTCGCCCACCCATACCGGTTTCAATGACGGCCCAGTCAATGCTCTCCCGGTCAAAATCATAGAGAGCCATGGCCGTCGCAAATTCGAAGAAGGTAGGCTCCCGGGATCCATGATGGACGTTTTTAACAGCCTCGTAGGCAGCTACTACCCCTGCATTGGATATGTGTCTGCCATTGGTGCTGATCCGTTCATTGAAGGTGACCAGATGAGGGGAAGTATACAACCCGGTCCGGTACCCGGCTGTATTCAAGATCGAAGCGATACCCGAGGCGATGGAACCCTTTCCGTTGGTGCCCGCCACATGGATGCAACCAAAATGATCCTGCGGATTTCCGAGTTCCTTCAATATACGCCTGATGGTTGAAAGCCCCATTTTGATGCCGAATCTTCTGAGGCTGTACATGGCTTTCAGGCAATCGTTGTAAGTTTTATCCGAGGTTATTGGGTTCATTGTGTTTTTTGAGTTCATTGTGTTTGTTGGGTTGCTCAAGGCAATCGGCCTATAGCCATTTGCACCCCACATCCCAAAGTTATCGGATTCGTTGTGTTCACCCCAGTTTATGCAACTATGGGGTCCGCACAAAAAAAGCCCGGCAGGTTGTGAAAACACTGCCGGGCAAAAAAATGAGTAAAAGCTTATCGGTACCTGCGTCTTGAAGCAGCTATCCGCTGACGTCTCAACGCTTCGCGCTGTTTTCGTCGTCTATATTCACTCGGTTTTTCGTAACTTTTTTTGAGTTTTAACCGTTTGAAAAGTCCATCGTTCTGAATTTTTTTCTTCAAGATCCTCATGGCTTTTTCAAGGTCGTTGTCATAAACCTTTACTTCAATAGCCTTCAAACTTCATCGCCCCCTTTTCCCCACGATATATGCAACAGCATTCTCGATCGTTGATTATGTAAACATGCATTTATAATGACTTACGGAACGAATTGCAAGTAAAAAATTGACGGTCTTGTAAAACGTCCAACTACAACTTTGAAAGCAGCTCATCGGTGACGTCTTTGACGCTCGGTTCACCATTCAATGTGATATACTTGAGGCCTTCTTCCTGTTCCGCAAGATCTCTAAAGTAGTAAGCCGATGCCAGCGTGCCCACTTCGTCGTCATAATAGATATTGTGCCGTTTGTTGATGGCCTCTTCGTCCTGGTCATCGGAACGTGTTTTCAGGTCACCATTACAGACGCGGCATTTGTCGCCGTCCGGTTTGATGGCATCGATAAAAATATTGTTGGGGTGGTTATTGTCGTTCACGCATAGTCTGCGGCCCATAATTCTGTTTTTGGCTATTTCGCGGTCGAGCAGGATTTCTACGACAATATCGAGACGCATATCGGCGGCTTTGAGGGCCTCGTCCAGTTTGATGGCCTGGTTCTTGTTTCTCGGAAAACCATCCAGAAGCCATCCATTTTTACAATCATCTCGTTGCAGGCGGTCGAGAATCATGGGAATGGTAATGTCGTCAGGAACAAGATCGCCCTTGTCGATGTACGCTTTGGCCTGGGCCCCGAGTTCAGTGCCATTGGAAATGTTCTCACGAAAAATAGCACCAGATTCGATGTGTGGGGTCTGGTATTTACCTTTTACGATAGAGCCCTGTGTACCTTTGCCACTGCCATTTGGACCGAAAAATAAAATATTCATATACGTCTCCTTTCCTTTATTTGAATTTTTCCCGCACTTTACAAGTGCGGGAAAAATTCAAATCGTGTAACGATTATATTTTGACAACTTCATAATGACTTGGGTTGTTTAGGCTGTAGACTTTTAGATGTTACGTATGATCAGGCGCACGATCTTCTCCTAACAGCCTACAGCCTATCTACCTAATTTGTACCATAGCTTCTACAAAAACCGCTTGCCAATGTCAAGCTTCAAGGGTGTGTAAGAAGCGATTGCATCTGCTGTAAATTTGAGTGCCTCTTTCCGGGTCGTGATATGGCCGGCAAGTTGATGTTCTCTTGTACGTGCAAGAATCTGTTTGAACAGGGGTGAGGGTGTCAGGTGCAGGTGATGGATCAGATCATGGCCGGATATGAGCGGGGGGATTTCAAGGGACGGCCTGAAATCGACGTCGTACCGGTGGGCCAGCTCTTTCACAAACAACTCAAATTCAGGGCCCGTCGTATGTGCAGAAACCTGTTTTGCTCGCATGTCGGCGAGGGAAAGCAGGAGTATGTCTGTAGTAACACCATGCGTTTTCAAGAAGAACCGGGTGATACCTCTTTGGGTCAAGGTCTTTTTTTGCCTGGCATTAAACAAAAATAGCGGCCTGGGGTGGTATCGAACCATCTTTGTGGCATGTTCGATCTCATTGCGGGAAAATCGAAGCCTGTCACCAAGGTTTGCCACCATCCGGGCGCCGGTGGACGCGTGACCTATAAACTTGACATGCCCATCAATGGCCCGATGCATGCTCAGCGGTTTTCCCATGTCGTGCAGCAAAGCTGCCAATTTCAGGCGGGTTTGCCGGTGCACATCCATGGGTTCCATCAATGGCCGATGGCCCGGGTCGCGACTTTGATCTTGGGTTGTCAATACCTCCATGTGATAAACTGTTCGGATTGTGTGTTCAAAGACATCGAAGGCGTGGTGCCTGTTTTGAAGGCAGCCTTTCATCGCTGCTATTTCCGGCAGGACGTTAAAGAGAATCCCGGTATCGGCCATTTTCCGCAGCCATTCATGGGTACCCGGTGCCTTAAAGATACCGAGCAGTTCTGATCGGATCCGTTCGGCGGCGGTTGCCGAGATCAAATGGGCGTTGCTCCGGATTGTTTTGAGGGTATGTTTATCTATTTGGAAGTCGAGTTGTGCTGCGATTCGAAATGCTCTCAGGAGGCGCAGAGGGTCTGCCTGAAAACTGGTTTTCGAAACCTGTCGGATCTGCCTATCCTGAATATCCTGAAGCCCATGGGCAACATCGATGACCTTTGCTGACCATGTTTCATAGGCCAATGCGTTGACCGTAAAATCTCGATGTTTCAGATCTTCTTCAATGGTGGTACCCTGAAGGGGAGAAATGTCGAAGATACGGTTTTGGGTGACCACGCGAAACATCGGGTGAGTCTGCCTGCCCATAGCGATGACGCGGCTGTTCAGTTTCATGGCTAGTTCATGGGCAAACAGCTCTGGATCACCATGAACAGCGATATCCACATCCGTGGGTATTCTGCCGAGAAGGCGATCCCGCAAGGAACCGCCCACAATATAAACGCCCTTTCTCCTGGGTAGAGCATCTATGTTGAAATCCATCATGATCCGGTACCCCTCCCCCCTATATTGCATAAACCCCATAGTTGCATAAACAACATAGCAAATTATAGATAATGAGCTGTTATTATATACAATACCGTTGCGATAGCGCCTTTTTCTGGATATTCCCCCAGGTGAATTCTTCCGTCTTCGCTCTTCGAGCTACGACGTGACAAGAAGGATGG
>QMMS01000023.1 GCA_003647375.1 Deltaproteobacteria bacterium | reverse complement strand
TCCTTCAACACCCGATGCGGCAGTCCATGAGCTACCAGCTCCACAGGACAGACCTCTTCCACCGTGCATGGATACATGATTTCCAGCATATCACCGGTAATTTCAGCGTGATTGTGATAGTGCAGATGCCTGTTGACACACGCCACGCTTTTAACATGTCTCGAAATTGCCAGCAGATCATGGCTGACCATCAGAATTGTCATCTCCGTGTTAAGTGACTCCAGTAATCTGAAAAAATCGGCTTGACCTTTGGAGTCGATACTGGCGGTGGGTTCGTCCAGAAGCAACAGCCGGGGTCTGGTAACAAGAGCTCTCGCAATGAATATCCGCTGGCGTTGTCCTCCCGACAATTCACCGATCTTCGTATCTGCAAATGCTTCCATTTCCATGTGTTGCAGGGCTGCTATCGCCTCTTGTCGATCCTTTGATGGATTTCGCCGCCATCGTTTCTCCGGCATCAACTTGCCCATCAAGACCACATCTATGGCTGTTATGGGAAAATTCTGATTGATGTGAACATCCTGCGGTACATAACCGATAAGATAAGAGGCTTTTTTGGGCGGTCGGTCAAATAGTTGTATCTTCCCTTTCGAAGGCGTCAGGAGACCCAGGATCAGTTTCAGCAGTGTGGTCTTCCCACCGCCGTTGGGACCGATCATGGCTACAAAATCCCCCTCGTAAATCTTCAGATTCACATTTTCCAGAACAACCTGACCGTTGTAAGAAAATGCCACCTTATCGATATCGACAATGCTTGATGTCATATCAAGTACCCTGCATGCTTGTTTATTGTGTTCCTTGTGTTCGTCGTGTTTATTGAGTTGTCCTCGGCAAACAGTATTCAGCTTTCAACACACCGCTATTTAGCAACCCAAGGAACCCAAGGAACACAATAAACCCAATGAACGCCCTTATCCTCCAACCCTTGTATCACCCTCGAACCCTTGGACCCTTCATTTGGCCGACTCCATTGCCTGCCGAAATTTTTCGGCAACAGCCCGAAGATTTTCCGCCCAGTCCAAAGCAAGCGGGTCGGCCCATGCCACCTGAGCGCCAATTTCTTTAGCCACCTGCTCAGCAATCTTTGCAGATGCCTGCGGTTGTAAAAACAGAACTTTTATACGATGCTTGCGTGCATTTGTAATCAGCGCCTTGAGTTGAGCCGGTTTGGGTGTCTTGCCCTCCATTTCCACAGGAATCTGTTCCAGATGATAGGTGTCGGCAAAATAGCCCCAGGCCGGGTGAAATACCATGAAGCGTTGTCCGTGGTGCGGTTTGAGCAAACGCCTCAGCTCTTTGTCCAGTTCCAGAACCTGCAGAATAAACGTTCGAAAATTCGTTTCATAGGCTGAACCATTCTCTGGATCGATATCCTGTAAAGCAACCAAAATAGTCCGCGCCTGCAGTATCACCAGGGGCGGCGACAGCCATACATGGGGGTCAGGGATAGCATGCTGGATGGTCTCTCCGGCATTATGTAAAATGGTTCGCCCGCCGTCGTGCTGTTCTTTCTCTTCATGGGAATGAAAGGAAGCCATGGCCCGTTTTTGAATGCCACGATCCATCGGGACGACCCGCAGGCTTTTATTGGAGGCAACAATCTTCTCCAGCCAGACAGCCTCAAACGGCACTCCCATTGAGAAATAGATCTTTGCCTTTGCGATAGCTGCCATTTGGCGGGACTTGGGCTCATATGTGGTCGGACTGGCACCCGGAAGTACCATAACCTGAACATCCACATGCTCCCCCCCGACCTGTTCTACAAAATACCGCTGTGGAAAAATGCTGACAAATACCGGCACTTTTGCCAGGGCAGCAGATGGCAAAACACAAACGAGCAACCAAACCAGTGTCGCAACCTGTCGAAAATGATAATGCATAACGTCTAAGACTATGGCAGAAAGCGCCGGAATGCAACCCGCAATAAAATCGGGGGAACGATTTTATCGAACGCGGCCTTGTCGCTTTTTTTCTTTTTGGGTATAATTGTGGGACACAACATTAGAAGCGGACTGAGCAACCGATCTTGATAACATCCGAGTGCCAGTTAACCTCGTTCAGCCGTGTTTTAACAACGGTATCGTTTGACAGAAACAGTTTGTCAACACCCTCTTCGGTGGACCATTCCTCTGTTTCATATCCAAGCATTACCGACCATCTGTCACTCAGGCGTAAACAAACACCCAGGCTGGCAACCATGCCGGTTCCATCAGCTTCATGTTCAAAGCTATTGGGGTGCTTAAAGTCATCACGCAGATTCCAATCCGCCTCTGCAGAATAGTCTGCCCAGTGATACTCCCAAGTGGCATAAAATGAAATCGGCGGCAGGGTCTTTGCAAATTTTTCAGTCTCCAGAATCATCTCAAGCCCTATCCATGGGCCCTGCCAACTGGCATCGTAGGTGCTGTCCAGGCCCCCAAACGACCCCAGGGGCGGCCCGCCTGCCCAGGTTCTGGCCTGGTACCCGTCCCGCATGGTGAGATACTGCCGGTGATATGAATATCCCACGAGCGGTATAACACTGCAGGATTCCGAAATGAGTCGGAATCTGTAACCAACCCCAAGCAGGGTGTCCAGGGTGTGCCCCTGGTCTGCATCATTAATTGACCGGGAGAATTCCTCTTCACGGTTGTCTGCAGCATAGTCAGAATCCCGGTTGTCGCCATCGACAATCACACCGTAGTTTATCGATCCTTTTAAAATAATAGATTTGTTCAGATTTACCCGCGTATCCAGGTGGAATTCGTGGATAAGAAGATCCTTCCATTTCAACTCGGATAGAACATCGGGATTGTTGCCCTGGATATCCCCGGCAATATTCCAATCCAGACTGTCTCGCCGATAACCGTAACCCGCTTCAATTTCAATTGCTTTCGGCCGCCTATCCTTTTCCTGATTTTTAACGGATGAGGGCGTATGTGGCAAAGCCGGTGCTGCCGATGACACGGAAACCTGAATGGCCAGCAGAGTGCATACCAGTGAAGTTGCCAGAAACAACTGTCTTCCTTTGCCCGCCGGCAGGCAGCAACTATTTTGAAACCTCATGAATAATCCAGTCTGGAATAACATATAGAGCACAATAGGAAATCGAACAAGTTGCCTTTTCAAACCAAATAACATAGATATACAGACGATGCCATGAAAACATTCAACAATGCCTATCACACATCTGGAATGCCTCGATCCCGCTGGGAAGCGCCATCGGCATTGCACTGGGAGGAACTGCAATAACTGGTATCGGCTTATCCTGTGGAGAACCAAACACAAAACACAGCACACTACCCACTATAGCAACCCAACAAACACAATGAACTCAACAAACCCAATGAACCCAATGAACCCAACAAACTCCGACAAACAGATAGGTGCTTTTTTCGATTTTGACAAAACACTCATCGAAGTGGAAAGCGGCAGGATCGGATTCAAATACCTCTACAAAATCAAAGAAATCCGATTGTCTTTCTTGCTGAAGGTTGCCATAACCAATTTCTTTTACGAACGCGACTGGATATCCGACACACAGATGGCTCGTATCATGCTCACGTTCTACAAAAACAGGGACATCAGGCCATTGGAAGACGGCGCTGAAGAATTCTACCACACCTACCTGAAGCCACACATTGCAACCAACATCCTGGAGCGGGTTCGAGAACACCAGGACGCCGGGCACATCCTGGTCCTGGTTTCAGCATCGCTTCGATACATGTTGAAGCCCGTCATCCAGGACCTGGGATTCCATCACCTTCTTTGTACCGATCTCGAAATAGCTGGTGATGGCAGTTTGACCGGAAGGACTGACGGCCCCGTCTGTATAGATCAACACAAACGTGTGGCCGTCAAGAACCTGGCCCATGAAAAGGGCATCCGTCTCAACCGGTCCTATGCCTACGGCAATCACCACTCGGACATTCCCATGCTCGAAACGGTTGGCAACCCAACAGCCGTCGAACCGACTGCGCCGCTAAAAAAGAAGGCTGTCGAAAACGGATGGCCTATTCTATCCTTCAGGTAATCGCTGTGTTGCAACTTCCGCCATCCGGCTTTTGTTCGCGGTAGGAATGCTCTGCCGGCAGAAAAACATTATTGCATATCAGCATGGTATTCCTGCAGAGACCTCACTTGTGGCACACCATCACGGCGCGCTGCAATGCCCTTGGCTGCCGCTACAGCCGCTGCGGTCGTCGTAATATATGGTACCTTATATTTGATGGCGGCTTTGCGGATACTTGAACTGTCCTGCACACTCTTTCGCCCGCTGGGCGTATTTATCAGAAGATCGATGGTCTCGTTCTTTATGGCATCCACAAGATCCGGTCTTCCATACCCCAGTTTGCGTAAGGGCGTATTTTCAATGCCTCGCTCTTCCAGAAAATAGTGTGTGCCTTCTGTTGTCATGATCTTGAAACCCAGTTCTTTAAAAAGTCTGACGGCTTCCAATGCCGCACTTTTGTCTCGATCGGCAATGGTAAACAGCACGGATCCTTCTAAGGGCAGTGGGGTCTGGGTAGCTTCCTGGGCTTTAAAAAATGAGCGGCCATAGGAATGGGAAATACCTAAAACTTCACCGGTAGATCTCATTTCCGGCCCCAGAAGCGGATCAACCTCGGGAAACATGTTGAAGGGGAAAACCGCCTCTTTAATACCGTAATGGGTTATTGGTTGATGCTTCAGCCCAAGGTCCCCGATGCGTTTACCAAGCATGACCTGCATGGCAAGCCTTGCCATGGAGATGTTACAAACCTTGGATACCAGAGGTACGGTCCGCGATGCACGGGGATTGGCTTCCAGCACATACACCGTATTTTCAAATATCGCGTATTGAATATTCATCAGCCCGACAACATTGAGTTCGATGGCAATTTTACGTGTATATTCGCTAATCGTTTCGATGTGTTTCGGCGCTATGCTCAGCGGCGGAATAACACATGCCGAATCACCCGAATGTATGCCTGCCAGTTCAATATGCTCCATTACGGCCGGCACGAAAGCATCCGTACCGTCGGATATTGCATCGGCTTCAGCCTCGATGGCATTATCCAGAAATTTATCAATGAGAATCGGCCTTCGAGGAGAAATCTCTACCGCTGCATCAAGATAAAATTTAAGGGATTTTTCATCCTGCACCACTTCCATACCACGGCCCCCCAGAACATATGAAGGCCTGAGCATTAAAGGATATCCTATCCTGTCAGCGATTTTCTGAGCCTCATCCATGGTACTGGCCATGCCGGACTCCGGCTGGGGAATGTCCAGCTTACGCATTATGAACCGGAAGCGATCCCGATCTTCCGCCAGATCGATGGTTTCAGGCGAGGTACCTATTATCTTTACACCCAGTTCCTCCAGTTCAGTGGCAATTGTCAGGGGCGTCTGTCCCCCGAACTGGACAACAACACCTTCGGGTTTTTCCTTTTCATAGATACTCAAAACATCTTCAACGGTAAGCGGCTCAAAGTAGAGCTTGTCCGATGTGTCGTAATCCGTAGATACGGTTTCAGGGTTGCAGTTAACCATAATTGATTCATAACCTGCATCGCGGATGGCCAGTGCAGCATGCACGCAGCAATAATCAAACTCAATGCCCTGACCAATACGGTTGGGCCCACCACCCAGAACCATTATTTTTTTACGATCACTCACCGGAACCTGGTCCGGCGCATTGTAGGTGGAAAAGTAATAGGATGCGTTTTCAACACCGCTTACAGATACCGGTTCCCACGCTTGATGCATGCCCAATTCCTTTCTCTGTTCACGGATTTGCTTTTCCGGCAGGTTGAGCAACATGGATAGATAGCGATCTGCAAAACCATCTTTTTTGGCTTGAATCAGCAGATCATCGGGCAATGCCTGATCCTTGCAGCCTAATATTTTTTCCTCTAGTTCGACCATCTCTTGCATCTGCTCAAGAAACCAGGGTTTGATATGGGTCTTTTCATGTAGTTTCTTTACCTCTGCACCTTTGCGCAGGGCTTCATACAATAGAAACTGACGTTCGCTGGTGGCACAGTCCAGCCGGCCCATGAGTTCTTCCAGCGACAATGTATTGAAATTTTTTGCGAACCCAAGACCGTACCGGTTGATTTCAAGGCTCCGAATCACTTTCTGGAAGGCCTCCTTATATGTTTTCCCCAGACTCATGGCCTCACCCACCGCCCGCATCTGGGTGCCCAATTTATCTTCAGCCCCATCGAATTTTTCAAATGCCCAGCGGGCAAATTTAACAACCACATAGTCACCTGAAGGCGTATATTTCTCCAGGGTTCCATCCCGCCAGTAAGGTATTTCATCCATGGTCATACCACCGGCGAGTAGAGAAGAAACTCTCGCGATGGGAAATCCAGTCGCCTTGGATGCCAGGGCGGAAGAACGGGATGTGCGGGGGTTTATCTCAATAACAACGACACGGCCGGTCTTTGGATCATGGGCATATTGAACATTGGTTCCACCAATCACCTCAATCGCCTCAACAATGTTATAGGAATATCGCTGTAAACGTTCCTGAAGTTCCGGGCTAATGGTCAACATGGGGGCCGTACAGAAGCTGTCACCGGTATGAACGCCCATGGCGTCGACATTTTCGATAAAGCAAACCGTTACCATCTGGTTCTTCGCATCTCGAACCACTTCCAGTTCGAGCTCCTCCCAACCCAGGACCGATTCTTCAACCAGGATCTGATTGACAAGACTCGCTGCCAGACCGCGAGGGGCAATAACGCCTAATTCCTCAATATTATAGACCAGACCACCACCGGTGCCCCCCATGGTATAGGCCGGACGAATCACAACCGGGTAACCCAGATCCTCTGCCGCCGCCTCGGCCTCTTCAATCGTATTGGCCGTCTTGCTGCGTGGCATATCGATACCCAGTTTTTCCATCGTAGATTTAAACGCCAGACGGTCTTCACCCCGCTCTATGGCATCCACATTCACTCCGATCATCTCTACACCATATTCTTCCAATACGCCTGTTCGACTCAGCTCAGAAGACAGATTCAAGCCTGATTGTCCTCCCAGGTTGGGCAGAAGTGCATCGGGTCGCTCCTTGGCGATAATCTGCGTCAGAATTTTCAAGTTCAGCGGTTCGATGTAGGTCACATCGGCCGTACCCGGATCGGTCATGATCGTCGCCGGATTGGAATTAACCAACACAATTTCATATCCCATGGATCGCAGTGCTTTACATGCTTGTGTGCCGGAATAGTCAAATTCACATGCCTGTCCGATCACGATGGGACCCGATCCGATGATGAGAATCTTGTGGATGTCATCTCTTTTGGTCATGATCTCTCCTTTAAGAAGTCTTTGAAGCTTTTTCTTTTTTTAATTTTCTTTTTTCTTTTATGCTGCTTTGTGCTTTTTTCTTTTCCTGTGGTTTTCTTTTGTCTTTACCTTTTGCCATTTCAAACCTCCAATCGTAATAGTATCTCCCACCTAAATTGGGAGAAAGGGTTCATTCCGTTTCTTCTATCTGTGCCGTATAGAAATTTGACTCATCATTGCTTTCTATCCAAACGATAGGAGCTTCACCCATAAAATTGTCTATGGATCCGCATTGTAAGGCAGTCAACAGCAGTAGCTCCATATCAAAAGAAAAACGCTTGTCAGTCATTTGATCCAATACATATTTTAAAATTTCGGTTTTAAATGCCTTGAAGCCGCATTGGGTGTCTGTGATTTCACCAAGTTGCGGTAAAAGTTTAGATCGAATAAAATGACGAAACACCAGCATCAAGCGATCGTGATCGGTCACTCCCATGGCACCTTTTGGGGTACAGTATACGCCACCGGCAGAATATCGAGTCCCAATGGCACACATCCTGTTTGACTCTTCAAGTTGGTGCAACAATAGACCGGCCTGAGCAATGTTTGTAGACAAGTCAGAATCGGTAAAAAAAACAATGTGATGGTCATTGTCATGGTGTTCTTGGATAGCCGACCACATCCCGTATTGAACGGCACCTCCTTTTTGACTGTCCGATGGTGTGTTCAGGTCTTTAGTTACCGGAGTTCCTTTTTCAATTCCGTCAGCTAAGAACAGCACGCGTACATTCTTATATTTCTCACGTTGAATAATTTCCGCCGCAATCTCACCGCTTTTTTCAGGACAGCCATCATCAACAAAAATGAGTTCCCATTCTTTATCCTTTTCGCCCTCGAACAGCCATTTTAGCTGAAACACTTTTCGCCTTAAAAAATCCTCTCCGAACGGATGTTCCTTTTTAGTTCGAACACGGTTGTGCTCTTGATACATCGCAACAACAAAACTGCTAAAAATCGGCCCTGAAATTAATTGTAATGATTTTTTAGATAACGCCAGTTTCAAAGCGAGATGAAGAATAACAGGATATTTTCGCTGCTCGGCGATAATACGGGCGTTAATGCTTCTCAGATCCTCCTCCAATGGATAAAGATTCAACAAAAGTTCTGAAACACCAAAAGCCCGCCTTTCCTGTTCAGAATCAGTCAAGTCCATCGAGAGTGGCATATCTTTTGTGGTTTCAAGTACTTTGTCCCATCGCTTGTCACTCTCTGTAAGCTTCTTAAGATTCTCCAGCGAAAATGTCTGTCTAAATAGAGAATCATCTTCTGTGCTGAACATTGCCGGGATCCCAGCCATCATCCGATGAAATTGTGACTCCTTCAAATTTTCAATAAATGCAGCGAAATCCGACGTGTCGGGTGTAATTCTAATCATCCTCTGTTCGTATTTTCGATATAAATCGGCGATGTTTTTCATCATTTTTAAATAACTATCCATGCAGTCACTCCTTATATTCAGACTCGCTCGTCAACCCCGCGGCCCCGATAGACCGGGTACGTCCGGGCGATATAAGACCAGCACCGTTCGACAGGGCAGATAAAGATCCAGCCCGCTCTCCGGGCGACCTTTACCGGGCCCGGCTTCGTAAACACATTCCCGGGCATCATCCAGTCTGCCATGGCCACCATAGCTTCGATTGTCGCTGTCGAAAACCCAATCATATCGACCGGACGGGAGATAAAAGAAATAATCGGAAAAGGATTCCTCCGGGTGGAAGTTGAACAAAAAAACGAGTCGATTTCTTTCAAATGCGATGATTTTATCGTCATTATGGGTGTGAACCAGACGTATAGGGCTGTCGAACAAGGTATAGGTTTTGGCAAGCCGGATCATGTCACGATCAAAATGAGCCAGTTGTGAATATTTCAGATATGGATCATCCATCAGGTGCCACTGTCGGCGCGCATAAATATAAGACCAGTTGTTTTCCCTACGGGGAAAATCGATCCACTCGGGATGGCCGAACTCATTACCCATAAAATTCAAATAACCATCCCCGGCCGTGGCAAGAGTCAGCAGGCGAATCATCTTGTGAAGTGCCATGCCCCGGTTGATGATGAGGTGGTTGTCCGACACGCTCATGTGGTGGTACATGGCATCACCCATGAGGCGAAATATCAGGGTCTGGTCACCCACCAGCGCCTGGTCATGAGATTCGGAATAGCTGATGGTTTTTTCTTCGGATCTGCGATTGGTCAATTCGTACCAGAGATGGTCCATGGGCCATTCTTCATCCCGGGTGTCTTTTGTCAGCTGGATCCAATAATCCGGCACCCCCATGGCAAAACGATAGTCGAACCCCACACCCCCTTTTTCTACCGGGGAAGCAAGCCCGGGCAGACCGCTCACATCCTCTGCGATGGTTATGGCTGCGGGAGCCAATTCGTGAATCAAACCATTTGCCAACGTGAGATATATGAGCGCTTCATCATCTATATCGTTATTAAAGTAGTCATCATAACTCGTGAAGGCATGACTCAGGCCATGGTGCAGATAGAGCATGCTGGTGATGCCGTCGAATCGAAATCCATCCAGATGATAAACATCGAGCCAGAACCGGCAGTTGGATAGAAGAAAGTGGAGCACCTGGGGTTTAGCGTAGTCAAAACAACGCGAATCCCAGGCCGCGTGACGACCACGTGGACCCGCGTGGAAATACTGACAGTCTGTTCCATCAAAACGACTGAGGCCCTCCACTTCATTCAACACACTGTGGGAATGAATCAGGTCCATGATCACGCGCAGCCCGGCACCATGGGCTGTATCGATGAGCATTTTGAGATCTTCCGGAGAGCCAAAACGTGAAGAGGCCGCAAAAAAGCTCGACACCTGGTAACCGAACGAGCCGTAATAGGGGTGTTCCTGCAGACCCATTAACTGGAGTGTATTGTACCCCGCCTTGACGATCCGGGGAATGACATTTTCTGCAAATTCACGGTAGGTCCCGGTTTTGGCTTCTTCCTGGGCCATGCCGACATGCGCCTCGTAAATGAGTGGCGACTCCGAAAATATTTCCGGCACATGGTGCTGCCAGTGGTATGGATTTTCAGGGTGCCACACCTGGGTGTTGAAGATCAGGGTTTGTTTGTCCTGAACCACTCTTCGGGCATAAACCGGAATCCTGTCTCCGGCGCCTCCCGGCCAATGAATCCGGAGGCGGTAATGATCCCCATGGGTTAATTCCTGCAACGGCAGACGGAGCTCCCAGTCTCCGTTTTTGTTGATACGTTTCAGAGCATAAGAAGGCCGTTCCTCCCAGTCGGTCATGTCCCCGACAAAAGAAACAGCCTCTGCATTGGGGGCCCACTCCCGAAAAATCCATTCACCATGGCTGACATGCAGGCCATAGTAGGTATGCCCCGAAGCAAAGTCAGCCAGTGTCATTTTGTTTTTGACCAGGCGGGTCTTTGTTTCTCCTACCCTGACAAGTCTTCTCCGAATGACATCCTGGTAGGGTTCCAGGAAGGGATCCTGCTTCAGTAGGTGTTTGAGTTGTAGATCGATGGTTGTTTTTTCCGTATGCATGATCAGGTTGTTTTTAACCTTTGGACGTTCATCTTTTGAAATCGTTACAGGCGGACTAAAACCCTAATAGGGTGACGCCGTTACTAGCGGCCGCTGCAGCATCCGTTCATACAGTTCGATGTAGCGACGGGCGGTGACCGCATGGGTGAAGGTCCCGGCGCTTTCCTGCATAATCCGGTCAACCTGAGCTTCTTTTTCATCGACGGGCCGCCTGTAAAAACGCATGGCCTCGTTGATGGCCCACCACAAACCATTGGCATCATACGTTTCAAAAACAAATCCATTGCCGAGGCTGTTTTCAACATCGATATGATAAATCGTGTCGTGAAGACCGCCGGTATCGTGAACCACCGGTAGAGACCCGTAGAGAGGGGCGATCATCTGGGGCAGACCACAGGGCTCAAACCGGGACGGCATCAGGATAAAATCAGAAGCGCTATAAGCCTGGTGCTCAAGGCTTTCGCTGAAATCGCAGACAGCCACTCGCTGATGCAGATTGTGAAACGAGACGATATCACGAAACACCCGCTGGTATTCACCATTTGCCACAAATACGACCTGCAGGTTATCACCCCAGTAGGTTGACATGACATGATAGAGAATTTCAGCCAGCAACTGGCAGCCTTTCTGGTTTGGATCCAGGCGGGACGGCCAGAAAAAGAGCGGTGCCTCTGGGTCTTCGATCAGCCCAAGATTGACTTGAAGCACTTGTTTGTTTTTCTGTTTGGCGCTCATATGATCTTTATGGGTGTACGTGTGAAAGAGGTGGCGGTCGGTTTCGGGGTTGAAGATCGGGTCCGGTGCGTTCAAAATCCCTACGGAACAATTTGCGGCCACCTTGTTGGCCAGCTCCCGTTCCAGGCTTTCCGATACAAATTCATGCCGCCCCTCCACAATCTCTTTCAAAAATGTCGGGCTGACAGTATTGACGAAATGCGCTGCAAACACACCACTGACCAGGAAATCAACAGAGTTGTTTCCCCACGATTGTTCATAGTCATAGGGCGACTTTTCATAGTACAGGTGATGCCAGAAATAGGCCGCATCGATCCCGCGATCCTCGATTTGGGACAAGGTACTTTTGACTGTGTGAATGTTGTGGATTGTAAAGAGACAGGGTATCCCCATCTGGCGGGACATGGACGGGATCAGGCCGGTCATCCAGTCATTACAGTGAATCAGATCGGGTTCCACGCGGGGAATAACATGGTTGATGACTTCCCGCTGAAACGCCAATGAAAGTTTGGTGTTCTCACCGCCATAATCGGAATAGACACGGTTCAGGTAGTAAAACGCCCTGTCCTGAGCCAGATGGATGCGATCGTCCGGCATGCTTTTTCGAATAATACGCTGCTCTTCCTTGAGGAAGGGTGCCAAACGGTCTGAGAAGATGGCGCGATAGTCCGGCAACGCCACATGTACATCGACCCCCTGCTCGAACAGCGCACTGATCAGCGCGGCAGAGACATCGGCCAAACCGCCGGCTTTTGCAGTGAGGTAATGGGACAGGCTCCCCATGCGGTCCGGCAGATACGTAACTTCGGGTGTTACAATCAGAACACGCGGTGATTTTTGAGGTGTTGCCATCGAGTTATTCTTTCAATAATCATCTCCCTATCGGGCAGAGATGAGATACCACGGCTATTTTGTTTGTTGAGTTTATTGAGTTTGTTGGGTTCGTTGGGTTACTTTTTGCTTTCAGCTGTATGCCGTAGTTTAACTGCTATTAGCTTTAATCTGGAAGCAACTCAATAAACACAATGAACCCAATGAACCCAATAAACCAATGCCCCCGGACCCCTGGTTTAAGCCCACGTTATCAACCCCGGTGTAAATCGTAAAAAATCATCTCCTTTGGGGCTTACTCGAACCGTAAATCCAAATCGTCCAGATGACGCACAGGGGAGTAAACAGGAATAAAGATACGTTCCCTGGCCCAATTCCTTTTCAACTTCCATTGATTGGGTCATCCCGGGCAACAGCGTATCAACGGAGCGCAGCTTTCCATAATAGAGCTCCACCAGAACCTCCTCGGGACGAATCTCACCCAGGGATATTTCAGCCGATATTTGAAATGACTCGCCTATTCTGAAAGGACCGCTATATTCCCTGCCAGGCTCTTTCACCTGAATGTCTTTCCACATGTCCACGAGACGCTTTTTCTGTGCCAGCATCTGCTTCGCTTTTTCTGTGCCATTTTGCGTAAATGTCCGATAACTTTCAAACGCCGGCTGGTAAAATTTCCGGTCATACTCCAGGACCATCCTGTGCGTACAGTAGTCCTTCAGTGCCATTTTCATGGATGCCTTCATCATACTGGTCCATTTTTCGGGTGAATCACCATTTTTTCGGTCATAAAAACAGGGTATGACATCATTTTCCAGCAGATTATAGAGGGCGTAACTGTCTACCATATCCTGGTACTCATGGTCGTCGTATTCCTCACCGTTGCCGATAGCCCAACCCCGGTCTTCCCGGAAGCCTTCGCACCACCACCCATCCAGAACGCTGACATTGAGGACCCCGTTGATGGCAGCCTTCATTCCGGAAGTACCACAAGCCTCCATGGGTCGTCTCGGTGTGTTGAGCCAGACATCGGCGCCCTGAACAAGCGTTCGGGTCACGTTGATGTCGTAATCCTCCAGAAACACAATACGTTGTCGCAACTCCGGGTCCCTTGCAAACGCGATCAACTGCCGAATAATCTCCTTTCCTTCTCCGTCTTTAGGATGCGCTTTTCCAGCAAAAATTATCTGTACGGGCTTATCAGGGTCGTTGATAATCTTTTTCAGCCTCTCGGGATCTTTCAGGAGCAGTGTTGCCCGCTTGTATGTGGCAAACCGCCGGGCAAAACCGATGGTGAGTATGTCCGGGTCCAAAACACCTTCAGCATCTCGCATGGTTGACTGGGGTGCGTTTCGGCGGCCATACTGTCTCACCATCAGTTCCCGACACGTCCGTATCAATCTGGCACGGCTCATGCGCCTTGCCTGCCAAAGCTCATCGTCATAAATCTGATCGATCCGTTTTGAAAGATTCTTGATCCCCGAGTGCAAATACCAATCAGGCGACAGATAGCGCTCGAAAAGCGTTGCGTTTTCAATCGATATCCAGGATGAGATGTGGATGCCGTTGGTCACATGTGATATGGGAATCTCGTCTTCAGGCCATCCGGGCCAGACATGCGCCCACATGCGCCGGGCAACCCGACCATGCAGCCGGCTCACGCCGTTATGGTGCTGGGACATCCTGAGCCCCAGCACGAACATGGACAGCGGTGCGTTTGAGTTCCCGCCACCGGGCTGTCCCCATGATATGATCCGGTCCGTATCGATGCCAAGACACTCCTGCATGGATTCGACATAAGGAGCCACCATCTCCTTTGGAAATTCATCGTGCCCGGCGGCAACCGGCGTATGGGTCGTAAAAATAGTTGTCCTGGGTATGATTTCGAGAGCCGTTTCCATGTCGATGTCGTACTGGTTTTTAATCTGGCACAATCGTTCGATGCTGCAAAATGCCGAATGACCTTCATTCATGTGACAGATCTTTGGTTGAATACCCAATACCTCCAAAGCCCGCATACCACCAATACCCAGCAGAACTTCCTGCTCCAGGCGCTGCTTTGGCTCACCCGCATAAAGCCGATCCGTAATAGCCCTTACCTCGGCTGGATTCTCCGGTATATTGGTATCCAGCAGGTAGAGTGGCACACAACCGACCTGCACCTTCCAGATAATGGCATGAATCGGCCCCTGGGGACCTGCCAGGGTGATGGATGCTTGATTTCCGGAATGATCCTTGACGCGCCGGAGGGGCATGTAAAAAATATCGTTATCCGGATATTCCTCCTGCTGCCATCCCTCGTCATTTAGAAACTGGTGAAAATAGCCCTTGTTGAAAAGCAGCCCCATTCCCACCAGGGGCAGGGAAAGGTCGGATGCGGCCTTCAGGTGGTCGCCCGCCAGCACACCCAGGCCTCCGGCAAACAAAGGCAGGCTCTCGTGAATTCCGAATTCCATGGAAAAATAGGCAATCGTTCCATCCCCGGCATCCATTGATTCATTGTCCGGATCAGACATCACTGTTTCGGCTTCAAATTTCTTTTTTACGCGCTCCATGTGGGCGAGATACCCCCCATCTGTTGCCAGTTCCTCAAGGCGTTCCGGTGGGATTAAAGTGGAAAAAAGGATCGGGTTACTACCCGACTGACGCCATATCTTCGGATTGATACGCCTGAACAATTCGATGGCGTCTATATGCCAGCACCACCACATATTTCTGGACAGATCCTCCAGAAATTTCAATGATTCGGGAACCGACGGAAAGACCTGATACATTTGAAGACGTTTCATGGGTTGTCCTTATATGTTAGTTGGAAATTTGGTAGATTATCCCCACTATACTATAAATTCGTCTTAAGGCCACTATAAAATCGCTATGTAATTATCTGTTTATTGGGTTCATTGTGTTTATTGTGTTGTTTTCCGTAAACAGTATTTTCCAAAGACCCGGAACAACTCAAAGAGCTCAGTAAATACCCGGGTCTAAAGGGCCCGGCACTGGGTTGCCCCTAAGGGGCTTTATCACCAGTATATGAACCAGAGAAGTCAGAATGTCGTAAAGCGCTAAAATGTTTTAATGCTGGAAAACGAATGAACATCGAACATCCAACGTCCAACATCGAATTTTGAATTTAAAAAGATGAAGAAACAGAAATAATTCGGTATTGGTTTTTTGTTTTCATTCAACATTGGACGTTCGATGTTCGATGTTGGACGTTCATCTTTATAAAATCATCATTGTAAAGATTCTGTATTCTGACTCCTATATTCTTTAGTGAACTTAATCAGGCTGAGCCAATGATCTCTGACCTGGCCCAGAGGACCAGGTTTTAATGATGGAATAAACTCAATAAACACTATCCCCCTGGACCCTGATTCCTCAACCCCTTGTTTGCTGTGAAGCGGGGATGCTCGAAGGCTGGGATGCTGCTGTCCGCTGATAGCTGTTAGCTACCCTCGAACCCTTGTATCACCCTCAGACCCTTGAACCCTATTTGTTCAGCTTCAACCACACCCGCAATGCTTCACTGGCACCCCATGCCTGGGCCGGGCACCCGCGATGACTATGCGGTAAATCACCATCCAGAATCTCGGGTACATGACCGATACAACCTTGCTCCAGCAGACGGGTCACACTGTTCATCCATGCTTTGGCCGTTTGTCGTGCCTCGGAACCAAAGGTTATCTCCCAGGCCTCACAGAAAGATGGGAAGAGCCATGTCCAGGCGGTTCCGTTGTGATAGGCCGGCTTTCTGGCTGTGTCCTCGTCTCCTTCATACCGACCCCGGTATGGCTGATACGGATCGTTAAGGTGTTGCCCCTCGTGAATAATTTCCAGAGGACGGTGCACGGGGCGGTCTGCCAGGCTGCGAATGGCACCGGGAACCAGCAGTTCCTGACATGCTTCCAACAGATTTCGGCACATGTCAGGCTGGACAACGGCTCCCATGGTAATCGCCAGAAGCTGGTTGGGCCGCAAAGCGTCATCCGCTACCGCTTCTCGAACCGGGGTGCCCTTCCCTGCATGCAGGCAGTCGGACAGGTAATGCTCGGATTCCAGCCGGAAATATTCGCCAATGGACGCCTGGACCTTCTCCGCCAGATGGGACCATGGACCATCATTGTCGTCAATGGTGCTCAAAAATCTTACCGTTCCGTACCATAAGGCCTGAATTTCAATGGGGTATCCTTCCCGTGGCGTACCGGCCGGATGATTGGTATCCATCCATGTATAATGAGAAGGGCTGTAGACCAAACCGGTTTCAGCGTCCATCTGAATGCCGTTGGAAGTTCCGTTGATATAGGCATTGGCGATGGCACTTATGATGTCCTGGATGGTTCGTTGGCCACAGGCTTCCCGAAGCCATGACCGGTTATTTTCCTTTTCGACCAATTCCTTGCAGGCAATGACAAACCATAAAGGGGCATCTGATGTTTCCCGATTGGATGTACGGGTGCCATGAAGCATATTCGGCAACGTACCATTCTCCTCGAATCGTCCAAACAGTTTTAAGATACGACGGGCAAGGTTGGTTTCACCCAGTTCGATCAAGGCACGCGTAACAATAATGGCGTCTCGTCCCCAATCAAGAAACCAGGGATATCCCGCAATAACCGTATGCAATGATCCTCTCCGCACGATGAACTGGTGTAGCGCTGCTTCCAGTACCTTTTGGACAGGTATCACCGAATCCATAGCGCCTGGGTCGGAACGACACATGGGGGTCGATGATTTCATTGATTGGTGGTCGGCAGCATGTTCTTCCCCGGGAGCTGCCACTGTTGCGCGCAGACGCGCCATCCCGCCGCCACGGACCTGGACCTTGAAATAACCGGGGCTGAACAGATCACCGTGCGCATCGAAACCCCGTGATGCATCCTCCGGCTGGTGCACCATGTAATGCCATTCCGGTTCGTGAACAAAGGCACCCTTTTCCTGGCGCATATCGAGGACATGCCGGTCGTCCGGACGGAAAGTAAAACCGTCTTCACCAGGCGTAACAGCCGGCGGCCATGCTTGTTCAAGCCCCTTGTAGGCCTTGGTGTTTGCATGAAATGAACGGTTTTCAATATCCGGTCGCAAAATGATATCAATCAACTCCGCATCCGGGAGGCGACCCTGTCCCCGGATTGCCGGGCATCGCTCAAACACAAGCCGGATTGCATCCTTGTCTCTCTCCAGAACTGTTTTCAGTTTGATAACCACATGGGTTCCACGGCCCGTGGGAACGTGAAAGGTCCACTCCCCCTGCAGGGAACTGTCGAGGGCAAACGTTTCCAGACAATCCCCGTTCAGAGATTGAGAATAATCCTGATACACCACCCAGCCCCTCAACCGCGTGAACATGATCCATCTATCCACCGGAAGATCGGCATTGACGTTGGCAGAGAGAACCGCATCGTAGCGGCTGTTCAGCTTTCCCCACTCAATCGGCAGGAAGCCGGCAGCGCCCAGGTCGTTCGTCACGAGTGTTCGCAGGGAAGCCTCATGGAGCCTTTGCCTCGGGTAACCCAGATTTATGACCGGTGTTTCGGCGCTCAACAGCATCAGGCACGCTTTTTCCTGGTGGTGCCCATTGGCAGCGTAGACCGATAACCGGAGGGTCAGTTCCAGGTGTTCGTCTGGAGTGGAAAAAGGTTTCAATAGTGCCCAGTGAAATCCTTTTGGAGACAACATCGATTTTTCAGCCGCCAGGATTGTGCGCTGGTGAGAAACTTTCACATAAAATGGCTCTGGGGACTCCACCAGTAAAAAATGTTCCGGTGGCAACATGACTTCCCGACGGCCGTCCCGTGGCCACACCCACTTAACAACGCGGGATTCAGAGCTGTGGGTGTTGGCCTCCCGGCAGAATTCAACCGGGTCGGCCTGCAGCTTAAAAACAGAAGTTTCGAGGTCCCAGTCGCCCAGGTCCCCAAACCCGTTAACCACCTGGAATACCTCCAGCACCTTTGCTCGAAGACGCTGCCGGACAATCCGATCGGGAACCTGGAAAAGTTCCTGCGTATCTTTTCGGATCTCCGGCCAGTCGTCTGGGTCATCCGTTATGCAGAGAACCTGGCCTGGAGGCAGATCGATCACGATTGTCCGCCCGTCCATCTGTGGACTGACTTTCTCCCCGGTCAAGAGATCTATCCATGAATCAGGCGGCCCAAAGTTCTCAATTCTCTGCCATGCAGCCCTTCCGGATCTGCTGTCGTTGAGGTTGACGATAATCATCAATCTCTTTCCGGAAGGCTGGTGATGCCGCAGAAAGATGAGAATATCTTCCGACGCGTGATCTACCACACTGATCCGGGTCTGGTCGTGAAAGGCCGGATGATACTTCAAAAGTTTACTCAATCGATGGATGTGATCCGTCTGATTCTCTTCTGCATTCCAGTTCAGTGACGGTGATTCATGCACATCGATTTTTTCGGTGGCAAACCATTCGACACCGTTAGCAAAACCGAAGGCTCCCTGAAAGGAACCGAGTGCGCACAGTGCGGTGCGCATTTTGGCCCAGGTGTGAGACCTGGATGCCAGGCGCGGATTGTCATGTGTTTCAGCATAGTGGGCCATGAGGCCCTCACTTTCTGAAACATCCATGGCCTGCAACAATTGAAAGGCGATGTCCCGGTGATCGTAATTCTGGAAAAGCTCAGAATATGCCCAGTTGAAGTTGGCTGCATCCAAAAGCTCGCGGGTTACGACAATTTTACCCCCCAGGCCCTCGAGGAAGAAAATCGTGTCCGGGAACTGCTCCCTGACCACAGCAATAATGTACTGCCAGGCTGGAATGGGTATCATGTACCCTGCATCACACCGGAAACCATCTACACCACGGTTACACCAGGTCAGGAATACATTGGCCATATATTGCCACAGCTCTTTATGCTGGTAGTTGAGCTTGGTGAGATCCTCCCAGCGCACACCCCACGCACCGGGCACTTCGATATCACCCTTTGAACTACGCACCAGCCATTCCGGATGCGTTTCATGCAAAGATGCAGCCCATCCGGTGTGGTTGATGGCGATATCCATCAGAAGCTTTGCATTGCGGGCATGAACAGCCTCCACCAACTCGACGAACTGCTCAAGGGGCGTGGCCTTTGAGTCGAATTCCGCCAAAGAAGGATCCACGGCGGTGAAACTGAGGGCTGCGTAAGGGCTTCCAAAGCGACCCATTCTGCCGTAGGTTGTAGGGGTCGGATGAATTGGGAGCAGTTGAACAAACCGGCAGCCCAGGCGGCCGATGATGAAATCCAGCTCCCGGATCAAATCCCTGAACGTACCGGAAGGAGGGATCGCGGCATAACCGGCATTGTCCAGCAACTGAACAGCATCGGTATGGTTCTGCTTGAAAAACCGGCCCTCTTTATTGGGCCCGAACTGTCGCACAAATGCATTATAGATGACATTACCACAGCAGGTATCGGCCGGTTCGACATTGATGGTAATATTAGGGCCCGGAATCCAGATAGGGTCTTGTCGACCTTCCGGAATATACATTGCCTTGGCCTTGAAATGACCGATATCGGTCAGAGGGAGCCGTAAGTTGAACTGTTGCGGCGTCACTTCCGTCATGGAAATATCAAACCAGTCGCGTCCCAGACCTGGTAAGTTATTTTCAACAGACGCGATGATCTGTTGGCGGGAGATGCTGCCCTGGCCAAGGTTGGTCCTGAGAAGCGCGCTCCCTTTGAGTGGACGGGTCGACGTAAGTGTAAATGTCACCGTATCCCCTCGATACCGTAACAGTTTGCTACCGGGTTCCGGTTTCAGTGCCATATTCATATGAATGGACATGAATGAAATCTACCTGTTTCATAGAATAAATTCAACCATTTTCCCGGTTCTTGCCACAGTATCCACAAGACCGATTAATAGCGTGCTTAAGCACTCTGCTTCATGAGATGGCCCTCAGCTACGAATATACTTATGTTCCTATTGAAATGAAAAATGCTTCTAATCAAGGAATCGAATAATAACCAATTGGATAATTCTTGAGAATGTCTAAACCTTCAAAATCTGAAAGTAGTCTTTGCTTAAGGTTTGTAACTGTAACAACCACCACATCTGTTAATTTACCGTTGTCAATCTTGAACTTTAATGCCAAAATATCCAAGATATTGATAGAATAACGGAGTCACCTATAAGGGATTCTTGCATCGGAGTCGAAATTTACTGGATTATGTCAACTAATTGTTATCCCTGTTATTTCAACCTTCTGTTACAAAACCTCTAGCGCAGAGGGATCTCCGGGGATGATGAAATCTCCTGTTTTTTAGTGATGCCAATTTGTTAGGCTTGTTTTGCTAATCTGATATGGAGGCCTTTTAAACTATGGGCCGATTATGGATAGCAAATTTAATTTTCGAGGCTCAGTTCAAAAGATAAATCGCCACAAACCCGATTTTATCTGCTGGTCTAAGCAATCTCATTTAGTCTGTTTATTCTTTTTTGATATTAATCTAAGTATTAGGATCAAAAATAGAATTATTAAGGCTGGTAGGATTAATTCCTTAATAAATTGAAAAATATTCGTTAAAAAGTTATTAAAACGCACATTTAGCGAATAGATTATATTTTGAACCAGCTCCTTAGTTTTTAAGATCTCTTCATACAGACAACGCCGAGAAATGATATAATTGAATATCATGACAATTACCTCTTTTGGGGTTCAGCGTGAAATGTCTGGGTTCCCGCGCTAATTATTTTCAAGTAGAGCCCGAAGTTAATGTGATACGATCTTCTAACGAAACATTTTCATCTTGGTACGTTAGAAGGCCATAATTAAGTCACATTAACATGACAACTTTTGCGATGAAAAATTATCAAGAGTCATGTTTCCCTCGATGGTTGTTTGAACGCCTTTTTTTGGAATACAGATTTTCCCATTTTCCAAATTTACAATACACATTGTTACAAAATTTTCTGGGTAAACGATCCTCGCTCTAAGAGGTTTGTAGTACATGGTACCAAAAACACCACCAACAAGATTTATGAATTGGATCAATTTTCCCTTATATTTATCTGGTACGTTGTTTGGGACTATTTTTCCATTGCCAAGACTGTTAATTAAGGCTCCGCCTCTTGATCCTGGTTGTACTCACCACCCCCCATTTAGACAAATTTGAACACGTTGTCTTCCGATCTCTTTTCCTTTCTTTTCTATTTTTCTAGTTTTCATTATGGTATTAGATTATTCTATTCCCCCGCCTAATACTGCATAAAGCCTAACCTGGCTAGCATATCTGGCCAGACGGAGCGTGATAAGACCCTGCTGCGCTGTATACATGGATTGCTGTGCAACAAGGACGCCCAGGTAACTGTCAATCCCCTTTATATAACGCTTATTTGAGAGCCGATATGTTTCTTCAACAGCATTGACAAGAGATTGTTGTGCAGAAACCTGCTGATTAATGGTGCCATGCACGGCAAGCGCATCAGCTACCTCCCTGAAGGCTGTCTGGATTGCCTTCTCATACTGGGTCAGAGCGATTTTCTGATCAGCTTTGCTGACCCGCAACGCGGACCAAGTGCGGGCGTCAAAAATCGGCAGAGATACCAGCGGTGCAAAATTCCAGGTACGCGATCCGGATTGAAACAGACCGGACAGTTCCATGCTGGCGGTTCCCACCGAGGTTGTCAAAGAAATGCGGGGGAAAAAGGCGGCCCGGGCTGCGCCTATAAAGGCGTAGGCCCCCTTGAGCAGATGTTCCGCTGCCATAATGTCAGGCCGATTCAGCAGTGCTTCGGAGGACAGGCCCGGTGAAATTTCTTTGGGAGGGGTAACGCTGCTCAGGTCCGCCGGCAGGAGCTTTTCCGGCACTAGAGAGCCGGCCAATAGATTCAGGGCATTTTGATCCTGGGCTACCAGTTGTATAAACCGCGGGATATCTCTTCGAGCTGCATCCACCTGGGCCTGGGCTATATACAGATCCAGTTTGGTCGCAAGTCCAAATTCATAACGTTTCTGAATTAGACCGTAAGTGGACTGCTGGATCTCAAGGGTGGATCGAGCCAGCTTGAGACTTCCCCGATCCGCAGCGAGGCTCATGTAGACCCTGGCAACCTCAGCCACCAGCGCGATCTGAGCACCATGGCGTGCCTGCTCGGTGGCCAGATACACTTCCAGCGCCTGATCTTTCAGGCTGCGGATGTGACCGAAAAAATCGATCTCCCAGGAACTGATGCCCAGATTGACGTTGTATTGTTTTACTGTCATCGGTATTCCGGTGGGTGAAAAATCGGCGGCCACGCGTTGTTTACTCCCGCTGGCCCCGGCATTGACCGTAGGAAACAGTTCAGCCCGTTGAATACCGTAAAGCGCGCGCGCTCTTTCCATATTCAAAGCGGCAAGCCGTAGATCTAAGTTGTTGTTCAAGGCCATCTCAATAATCGCTTGAAGTTGTTGGCCAACAAAAAATTCCTTACGGCTCAGCTCCGGGGCACCTGCTGCTCCAGATGTGTCCTGCATGTCTTTATAGGCCGCACCCTTGGGCCATTCAGTTGGGATCGGCGCCGGGGGTCGTTCATATTTCGGCGCCAGGGAGCAGCCTATAAAGAGAACGATTCCAACCAGTAAAACAGACAATCGTCCATTCATATCATTGCCCCCCCCGCGAACTCTCAGCAACGTGTTTCATCGTTACTTCCTTTCTGTGTTTGCCAAACAGCTTATAGATCATCACATAAAACAGCGGTGCAAAAAGAGTCACCAGGACGGTGGCGGTAACCATCCCGCCCAGAACGCCGGTGCCGATGGCTTTTTGCGCACCCGCACCTGCCCCACTCGCAAGGGTTAGCGGCAGGACACCGAACCCGAAGGCTAATGAGGTCATGACGATTGGGCGCAGCCTTAATTTAGCTCCTTCCAGTGTTGCATCGACGAGTCCCATTCCTTCATCGACCCTGGCCCTCGCGAACTGCACAATCAAGATGGCATTCTTAGTGGTCAGGCCCAAAGTAGTCAGCAATCCGATCTGGAAATAGACATCATTTGGCATCCCCCGCAAGGTCAAAGCGATAACACCACCGATGGCCCCAAGGGGCAGGGTCAGCAAAATCGAGACGGGAATAGGCCAGCTCTCATATAGGGCAGCCAGACAAAGAAAGATCACTAAAATGGAAAACGCATACAGCAAAGGTGCCTGTGAAACGGCCATCCGCTCCTGGTATGACAGCCCGGTCCAGTCGAAGCCGATGCCCTGCGGCAGCCTCGATGCAAATGTTTCCATGTCCTGCATTGCCTCGCCGGAACTCCTTCCTGGAGCCGGCTCACCCCAGATGTTTATGGATGAAAATCCATTGTAGCGATCCAGTTTGGGAGAACCATATGTCCAGTACCCGAAAGCAAAGGAAGAAAACGGGACCATCTTGTTCACGTTATTGCGAACATACAGCTTTTTCAAATCTTTCGGCAGCATACGGTAGGGAGCGTCCAGTTGTACAAAAACTCGTTTAACGCGTCCTGCCTGGATAAAGTCGTTGACATAAGCGCTGCCGAAGGCCGCTGCGATGGTGTTGTGAATAGATGTAATGGGTACCCCCAGTGCGCCGGCCTTTTCCCAATCCACATCTATCCGGTATTCGGGTACATCTTCCATTCCGTTGGGTCGAACCGCAGCCAATCTCGGATCCTGTGCAACCATGCCGAGGAGCTGGTTGCGAGCCGCTACCAGGGCTGTGTGACCCAGGCCGCCACGGTCCAGTAACTGAAAGTCAAATCCTTTGGCATTACCCAGTTCCATGACCGCCGGTGGCTGGAAAGCGAATACCATGGCATTGCGGATTTTTGAAAACACCCGCATGGACCTGCCGGCTACGGCCTCGACCTTCAAGTCCGGCCGCTCGCGGAGCTTCCAGTCCTTAAGCTTGACAAACCCCAGGCCCATGTTCTGTCCCTGGCCGCTAAAACTCATACCTGAAACCGACATGAAGGATTCTGCGGCCTCTTTTTCTTGTGTCAGAAAATAGTTCCGAACCTTATCCATGACTTCCTCGGTCTGCTCAAGGGTCGAACCCGATGGCAGCATGGCCTGAACCATCAGTATCCCCTGGTCTTCATTCGGAAGATAAGCGGTGGGCATGCGTTGGAGCAAATACCCCATCCCGATGACAATCAACAGAAACACGAACATATAACGTAGTTTTTTTGCAAGAATGTGGCCGACCAGTGTTACATATAGGTCTCTGAAGCGGTAAAAAAGATGGTCGAACCATTTGAAAAAAGGGCGCAGGAAAAAGATCGCATTGTCTGACGGTTCATGCCCTGCTGCTACCGGCTTGAGAAGTGATGCGCAGAGAACCGGGGTCAGAATTAGGGCCACAAGAACCGAAAGCAGCATGGAAGCGGCGATGGTTACCGAAAACTGACGATAAATAACACCGGTGGAACCACCAAAGAAGGCCATGGGGCCGAATACCGCCGAGAGGACCAGGCCGATTCCGATCAGGGCGCTGGTAATTTGGTCCATGGACTTGGCAGCGGCTTCCCTGGGAGAGATTCCCTCCTCGCTCATGATTCGCTCCACGTTTTCCACCACCACAATAGCGTCATCCACCAGAAGGCCTATGGATAGCACCATGGCGAACATGGTCAGCATATTGATGGAAAAACCGAAAAACCCCAGAACCGCAAAGGTCCCCAAGATAACCACCGGTACCGCGATGGTCGGGATCAATGTAGCGCGGAAACTCCCCAGAAAGAGGTACATGATTACAAAAACCAGTAGAATCGCCTCAAAGAGGGTCTTGACCACTTCCCCTATGGCCACCCTGGTAAAGGGGGTGGTGTCATAGGGATAAATCACCTTCATTCCCGCTGGAAAATACCGGCTCATCTCTTCCAGTTTTGTCTTAATGGCATCCGCCGCTTTCAACGCATTGGCGCCGGCGGCCTTGCGAATCGCGATACCGGCGGCGGGTTTACCGTTGTAATTTGCCACAATATCGTAGCGTTCGGTTCCCATTTCCGTACGTCCGATATCCTTGATATGTATTACAGAGCCATCCGGATTGATACGGATGGGGATGGCGGCAAACTCTTCCGGTGTCTGAAGTAGATGTTGGACAATGATGGTGGCATTCAGACGCTGGCCTTCTATGGCCGGCGCCCCCCCGAACTGACCGGCGGATACCTCTACATTGTAAGCCCGAAGTGCCATAATAACATCTTCCATTGTCAGGTGGTAACTGGTCAGTTTGTCAGGGTTGACCCAGATCCGCATAGAGTATTGGTTGCCAAAGTTTTCGACCTCGCCCACGCCCGGCACCCGAGACAGTACCTTTTCCAGGTTGGATTGGGCATAGTCTCTCAAGTCAACGCCGTCCATGCTGCCATCTTCCGAAATCAGAGCGACAATCATCAGGTAGTTCCTGGTCGATTTGCTGACCTTGATCCCCCGGCGCTGCACCACATCGGGCAGACTGGCCATGGCGAGCTGGAGCTTGTTCTGCACTTTGGACCAAGCGAGATCCGGATCGGTCCCTGGAGCAAAGGTTAGTTCGATTCGGGACCCACCGGACGAAGAACTGCTGCCGGAGAGGTACAACATCTTGTCTAAACCGGTCATCTTCTGCTCGATGATCTGTGTTACGGTGTTTTCAACTGTTTCCGCTGAAGCACCGGGATAAAATGCATCAATTGAGATGGAAGGCGGGGCGATGGCAGGATACTGCGATACGGGCAAATTGTAGATCGATAGCCCCCCCGCCACCATTAAAACGATAGAGATGACCCAGGCAAAGACCGGACGGTCCAAAAAGAATTTTGATAACATCACACGCCTCCGCTATTTTGACTTGGCAGTTTGCCGGGTCGTATTATCAGATACCGAACGCTTGGTTTCACTCCCTTGAAAAGGAACAACCTTCACAGCAGCACCGGGCCGCACCCGATGCATTCCCTCAACGATTACCCGGTCACCCGGGACAAGACCGGCCGAGACAAGCCATTTGTCACCAGTGGCTCTGTCGAGAGTGAGCATCCGCTGACTGACCTTGCCCTCGGCATTTACAATCAGTGCAGTAGGATTCCCCTTGCGATCACGAGACACGGCCTGCTGAGGAATAAGAATGGCCGCTCTATTGACACCTTCTTTGATAACAGTTCGGACAAACATGCCCGGCAAGAGGACACTTTTCGGATTGGGAAAAATAATCCGCAGAGTTACAGATCCGGTCGTTGGGTCTACCGTGACATCACGAAACTGCAGCACCCCTTCCAGTGGATATACAGTGCCGTCTTCCAGGATGAGCTTGACCTTCTTCTGGTTCGTTCCATCATGATTGAGGCGGCCGTCCTTCAGACGACTCTCTAATCGCAGCAACTCGGTTGTGGCCTGAGGTACATTTACGTAAATGGGGTTCAGTTGTTGAATGGTTGCTAATGGCACAGGCTGATACGCTGTCACGATAGCACCCTCCGTAACATTGGATTTGCCGATACGGCCGGAGATGGGTGCAGTGACAC
>QMMS01000022.1 GCA_003647375.1 Deltaproteobacteria bacterium | reverse complement strand
GTCCGCACCGCCGCCGAAGCAAAAAGAGACCAAAGCCGGCGCCGGTCGCGGCGCAGTCGGTGGTGCCCTATTGGGTGCGGGTTTAGGCAAAATAACGGGTGGTAGTGCCAAAAAAGGTGCGGTTATCGGCGGTGTCGGCGGTGCCGTCGTCGGGGGGAGCCGCAAGGCCGGGACGGCAGAAGAAAACAAGAAAGCTAATCAGCAATGGGCTAATGAGCAAGGTGCCGAGTACAGCCAGAAACGAAGCAAGTACAATCGTGCTTACGGCGCCTGCCTGGAGGGAAAGGGGTACACGGTCAAATGAAGACTCAAGATGAGCGTTTCAAATTTTAAGAATATGGGATCTATAAGTAGTTTCAAAGGATTTGATTCATTAGTAAACGGACGCCCTATAGCGACATCAACTGAAAATCATACTGTTTTAGCATGACGGGGGGGGCTACATGAGTCTGGCAAAGAGTATCTGCATCAGTTTATTGATCCTGCTGGTTGTCACGGTGATGAATGCCAATGCTGTGGGTGTCATGGTCGGACCGGATGGTGAGCCCAAAACAACCAAACTTCAACTTCCTTTTTTGTTTTACAACGAGAGTTTCGGAGCGGCTGCAGGATATGTATATGGTGTCTCCGGTTGGCCGCAAAAGCAGGCGACCCTCCTGTCTACGACCATTGGCGGCACCACCGGCAGTGCCATGTCTTTTCTCATCGGCAAAGACCTGCAGATTCCGTTCGCCCAGCGGTGGTTTATGGATCCGGTTATGTCCGTGGGATATTTTAATGACGCCGAAAGCTATGGAAACGGCAACCCTGATTACCGCGGGGAACAAGCCGGCAGCAACGATTCCGACGAGGATAATTATGTAGAGGGATCCGGCTGGGACAATTATTTCCGTTTCAAATTCAAGTACCTCTTTCCCATGGGCCACGCCAAAGACACCATCATCAGTACTTACAAAGTCAGTGGGGGACATTTGATCGAGGGGGCCACCGGCGGTGAGTCAATGAATCCTTTTACAAGTGGGCTCACCTACCTGGAACTCCGACCCTTTTACCGTTCCCAGGAAGTCGACGGCGACGATGTCGACGAAAAAGTCAAGACCAACGGCCTGGATATCGGCTTTTACTGGGACAACCGCGATTTTTATCCCAATCCCAAAAAAGGAAATTCCTGGCGGATGAAGTATTCCGAAGACTATGGCAAGTTTAACAGTTCCGGTGACTGGACTTCCATGGAGGGCGAGGTAGACCAGTATTTTGAACTGGGAGAATCGACCATGACATCGTGGTTTTCGGGTCGCATTCTTGCCCTGGATGCCTGGACCTCCTACTCGCCTTCCTTTGATAAAAAAAGCGACGACAGCATCGACAATCGGCCGCCAATTTATTCAGGGGCAACCCTGGGCGGCCTATGGAGAATGCGGGGCTATCCTTCCAATCGATTCAGTGACCGCGCGGCTATTTACTACTGTGCCGAACTCAGACTGACGCTGAAGTCGAACCCGTTTGACAGATGGGAATGGATACAGAAATACCTTGGGGTGCAGTGGGTACAGATCGTGCCTTTTGTGGAAGTGGGCCGTGTGGCTCCGGAGTGGGACATGGACAGGCTGCACTCGGACATGAAGGTTGACGCGGGTTTGGGTGTTCGTCTAATGGCCAAGGGGATGACGGTGCGGATCGATTTCGCAGGTTCAGAAGAGGGTTTAACTACCCAGATGATCATTTCCCAGCCATTTCAATTTTGACGGTCTCATAAAAAAGCCCAACTTCTGCGTTGTGCTGCATTTCGCAATCATTCAACGTACAGTAAGTACGCCTCATGATTCCAAAATTTGTACGTCTTGAATTTGAACTTTTTACGAAACCGTCTAATTCGGACTTTTTACGAGTTCATCAACTTTAGAAAGGAAAACTGAATGTGTAATCGACCCTTTTTCAAGGTTGCCGTCAAACAACTGTTTTTTATCATGCTGACCGTTGCTGCCCTGTCAATAGCCGGCAGCCTTCCGATTTCATTGGCCGTGGCTCAACCGCTGGCTCTTCTTAAGGCGCGTACGGATACAACTCCCACGAAGGAAGCGCCGGCTGAGGTGGACATGCAAGATATCGACAGCGTGATTGCCGTCATGGGTGATGATCAGGTCAGACGCATGCTCATCGATGAACTTAAAACCCAGGCTGCAAGGGAACAGCTCGCCTCGAAAAAGAACAACAAAATAGGGGGGATTGCCGGGTTTGTCAACGGCATGAGAAATCGTATCAGTTCCATCGGCGAACGTATCGAAGAGCTTAGAACCTCTGAAGGCGTCGATATCCAGGCAGAATATCCATCAATCTATAAATTAATGGGAAAAGGCGAGAAGTCTGGAAAACCTATTAAAACGATCCTGGGCGTGCTTTTTGTATTTGCAGGGGCCATGCTCCTGGATTGGATTTTCAGGCGCTATCTGCGCTCGGCACGGAAACAGATTGTAGAATCGGTTCCGCCTTCATGGTACGGACGCCTTGCACGCTTGGCACTCAGGTCGGTTCTGGACTGCTTTTCCATCGGTTTTTTCACGGTGACTGTTCTCGTCATAAGCTATGCCTTTTTAGCCAATGCCCCTGGCCAACGGATACTCGTGTCATTTTATCTTGCGGCCATAGTCTTTGTCCGCTTGTTTGCGGCGCTGTCTCGATTTCTCTTTTCTGTGGATGCACCGGCGTTACGGATTTTACCCCTTTCAGACGATGCCGCCCGATATTTGAGCAGATGGCTGCTGGCTTTCATGACAATCAGCAGTTTTGGTTTAATAACCTTCGGCATATTTCGTCTGGCAGGCACGCGTGAGCTCAATTATCTTTTGATGGTCACCCTGTTAAGTTTTTTTCTTGCCGGAATGTTGGTCTTCATGATTCTTCAAAAAAGAAAACCGGTGGCGGCAGCACTGGTCGGAGCATATCCAGCTACCAGTCTGGTCTCGCGCCTGGCAGAACGTTGGCATCAGATGGCCATTTTCGGTGTAGCGATCCTCCTGATATTTTCGATTTATTCACGCATAATCTCAGGCCGGGGTGGGGCTCTAGGAATAAAAACCCTTTTGATCATCGGGCTTTACATTTTATTAGACTGGTCATTGCGAAAAGCACTGAAATCCATTTTTGGAATGGCCCAGGAAATGTCCGGGGAGAAACCGACGACGTCCATGGCCACGCCGGGCGACGAGGCAGCCGAATCAGACACCGGGGAGGAAGAAGCTGCAGGGGAGGAAGAAGCTGCAGGGGAGGAAGAAGCTGCAGGGGAAGCCGATCCGGGCGAGGCAAAAGAACCATCACAACTAATCTATGTCGGCCGGATGAAAACCATTATCAAAACCGGTCTGCGAATAGCACTGCTGGTTTATGCGCTTTTCTGGGTGATGCGGGTATGGGGTATCGATTTGTCTGTTGGTCAAGCTATTTCAAGGGCGCTGTTCAGCATACTCGTAACCGTGGCGCTTTGTTATGTGGGCTGGGAGATCATCAATGCCAAAATCCAGCAAAAAATCAATGCAGAAATGCCCGATGACGGTGAGGAACTTGAGGAAGGCGGGGCCGGCGGCAGCCGCGTGGCCACCCTGCTGCTGATTCTGCGGCGGTTCTTTTCAGGTGTTGTTGTCATTATGGCTACCCTGGTGGCCCTGGCAAGTCTTGGCGTGGATATCGGCCCGCTCATTGCCGGTGCCGGGGTTGTGGGCCTGGCCATAGGGCTTGGTGCACAAACCCTGGTAAGAGATATCATTTCCGGGTTATTTTTCATGCTGGATGATGCATTTCGGGTTGGTGACTACATCGATATCGGCGGTACCAAGGGCATGGTCGAGCAACTATCGATCCGCTCCATGAAAATGCGCCATCCACGGGGCATGGTGAACACCGTTCCCTTTGGCAATATCGGCACTGTGACCAATTTCAGCAGGGATTACATCATCACAAAACTCGATTTTCGCATGCGATACGACACGGATGTGGAAAAAGTCAGGAAAATCATTAAAAAGAAAGTCTACATGAAAATACGGGACAACGAAGAACTGGGGCCAAAACTGCTCGCGCCCATCAAGTCTCAGGGTGTTCGTCAAATGGAAGATTCCGCCATGGTAATGCGCGTGAAGTATAAGACCCTGCCCGGTGAACAGTTTGCTATCCGTAAGGAAGTGTATCGTCTCATGAGAGAGGCCTTCGAGGAAGAAGGCATTGAATTTGCGCACCGGAATGTCACGGTCTATATACCGCCCGAGGAAAAGAAGAACGCATCAAAACCTGAAAACACTGATGGCAAGCTGCAACAGGTTGCCGCCGCCGCAGCGATTGCAATCGAGCAGGAGCAGACGGAAGAAACGGATAAAAAGAAGTAGTCGTGAAACCTACCAGTTTTATTCAAAGTGTTTATGATATAAAACCATCTTCTGTCTGATTTTTTTCTTGTGGGCATTGCACTTTGTACGGCAATACGAATTGGTTTTTGATAAGGTTAGTACATTCTCAAAATACTTTCCCGTGATAATATCCTCCAGTTTGCGGGTCTTGAAATTAATTCTTTCCTTGTATCTTTCAATTAGCGGGAGTATGAACCGAAACTGCTGATTATGTTCCGTGATGTACATACAATGGGCAAAACAGCAGGGATGTACCGTGCCGTCTGCAGCGATATATAACGAACCGTCGGCCAAAGGTTTACAGGAAGCTTCGACCGATTCATCTTTATAAAGGCGAAAGATATCTCTTTTGATTTTGAAATCCAAGGTTTTTGGTTTCCGTAACGTGTCATTATAGTCTCTTGAAGATATAACGATAAATTGGTTGCACCCCGATTCTTTTGCCAATTTTTCTGCGGGGTTGATTTGGTGTTCGTTGTGCTCGAAAATGATAAACTTCAAGGTCGCTTTTCCGCCGGAGGCGGTAAATGCGCGAATATTTTCGATAACCGTGTCAAAATCAGTTCCTATCCTGTGCAGTGAGTGGGTATCTGAAAGCCCGTCAACAGCAAAAACCATCATCCCATCTTTATAATAATTCCCCAAAGAAGACCACCATTCACGTTTTTGAGTCGCGCCATTGGTTTCACCACCAAGTACGATATTATTATTTAACTCTTTGATATAAGATGAAATATCAACCATTTCAGAATTGCAGGACAGGTCTCCAAAATTGCCGGCAAATGTGATTCTGCGCAAATTCTTTATTAGCTCTTCGGGTAATTTTTGAATGTCGGATAAGCTGATTCGGTGGGCACTGTAATCGCGAACCTTTTGCTGGCGACTGCAAAAAGGACAGTGGGCAGTGCAACTAGATGAGGCTTCGATATTTAATGCTTTTATGTTTGAAAGCTGTATCATTTTTATTTTTATCCGCTTAAAGTTGTTATGCCTTTTTAGGCTATTGAAATGTGATTGTAAATCTATTTTAAATCTTATAGCTTGACTTTGGGGCGATAAAGATTTTATTTTTCCTGTCATGACAGCTTCCCGGTTGGATCTTTTGATATATGCACATGATGGCCGTGGCCTCGGGCATGCCAGCCGCAGCATTGCCATCGGTATGGCAGTTCGGCGCCTTTATCCTGAACTAAAAGTGTTATTTATTACAGGCAGCAGGATGGCATCACAACTTATTGACCATGTACCTCTGGACTGGTTGAAGTTACCCGCTTACCAAACAAAGGTCGTGGATGGCGTTTCCACCGGGCGGTCAAGCTTCATCAACCTTACAGATACCGAATTAGGTGAGTGCAGACGCCGTATTATTGAACATCTTATCAGGGTATTACACCCGCGCTGCATCCTGGCTGATCATACCCCTCAGGGAAAACACAAGGAACTTGTACCTTCTTTAGAAACAACTCGTGATACAGATACCACTTGGGTGCTGGGTGTGCGGGGTTGGGTGGGCAGTGTACCTCAAGTTTGGTCAGACCTCGCAAAAAGGCTTTTTTCAGAGCACTATAGGCACCTTTTGTGGTATGGCGACAGTCACTTGTTGGGAGAAGAACAAGTGAGAACCCTGAAAAACCACTTTGCTATTCAGCCTGTAGAGACCGGTTATGTGTGCCGGATATCCGAGCTTGATCGATGGCTGTCGTTGCAACACAGTACGGATGATGATATAGCAGGTGTTGTTTCAATCCCATGGTTGGGCGAAGATACCGAACATATCATAAACCAGCTTTTCCATGCGTTGAATAAAATTGGGCCCCAATATGGGACATGGCGATTATTCGTCGGATCGCCGGACGATTTTTCAAACCAGAAGTGGATTCAAAATCTTTTTGAAAAATTGTCGTTTTGTAAGGTGACGCCGGCTGATGAGCAATATCAACAAGCATTGCTGAAGGCGAAAACTGCCGTTATCTATGGCGGTTACAACAGTTTAACCGATGTGTTCTATGCCAATATTCCCGCAGTGGTCCTGTTGCGGGGAATGCAGGATGAAGAACAGCAAGCCCATATGACTCGACTCAGTTTTCTTAACAGAGACCGTCTGATTACTTATAAAGAAAAAGATATAAAAGGTGATGACCTTGCGCAGGTTTTAATACGACAGATTCGCTCTTCAAGATTGCCAAAACCGGAAATTAATTTGGCCGGTGCAGCAATGGCAGCCAAGTATCTGTTCGAAATCATCACCAACCAGGACTAGGGTGTCTTTATTTCGGCGTTTAAAACCTGGTCCTTTGGGCCAGGTTAGAGATATTTGGCTATGCCGATGGTGGTAGTTACTTAAATCCGAAGCACGAAATTCGAAATCCTAAACAATACCGAATGATCCAAATTGCGAATGATCAAAACAAGACCTTGGAGATACAAATATTCTGAAATCTGGTGGTAAATGGATTGAATACCGGTTAACTGTAGAATGAATTTAAAAAGTAAATCATATAACATTGTGATGTACTCCCATGATACCTATGGACTCGGCCATATTCGGCGAACCATGGCCATCGCATCGCAATTACGAAATCCAAACACCAATATCCTCATTCTGACCGGATCACCCATCGCCGGAAGGTTTTCTTTTCCTGAACAGGTTGATTTTGTCCGTATTCCGGGGATGATAAAGAAAACAAATGAAGAATATCTACCGATGTCCATCAAAATCAATGCCGGTCATGCCCTGGATATCCGGAAAAAAATCATTACGGCAACTGTCAAAGCGTTCCAACCACATATGTTTATCGTGGATAAAGAACCACTGGGCTTGAAAAAGGAAATCCTGCCAACACTTAAATGGCTGCGGAAGTGCTGCCCCAATACACGTACGGTTTTAGGACTTCGGGACATTATGGATGATGCCGAAACCGTAAAGGATAACTGGAAAAAAAAGGGGATTTATCAAGCCCTGGACACGTATTACAGTGAAATATGGACTTACGGGATCCAGGACTATTACGACCCCATCAAAGAATATGGTATTCCTGAGAGCATCAGTCGGAAAATTCAGTTTACCGGTTACATCCCCCGTGAGATCAAATCGAATAAGGACGCTATCCGGGAGAGAAAAAGACATAAAATCAGGAAGGCAGATAAGTTGGTCGTTGTTACCACCGGTGGCGGAGGTGACGGCTATCCAGTGATGGATGCGTATCTATCCATGCTGGAAGATCAAGGCCCCATCATACCTTACCGAAGTATCCTGATAACAGGTCCTTTCATGCCAAAAGCCCAACGGAAGGAAATTTTTGGGCGATCTAAAAAACTGAAGGTCAAAGTATTCCATTTCTATCGACAAATGGAAAAAATCTTTGCAGCGGCAGACCTGGTGATCAGCATGGGAGGGTACAATACGGTTTGTGAATTGATGAGTCAGAAAACAGTTTCGCTTCTCATTCCCCGCGAAACACCCCGCCTGGAACAAACCCTTCGCGCACAATGCTTTAGCGAGAGGAATCTGTTGGACTATATTCCCTGGGAGAGGGTTTCTCCTCAACTACTTCATGATAAAGTTGAGCGCCTCCTGCAAAAACCGGAGGTGTTTCAGGAGGCCATGTCAGAATTTAAAATGACAGGCTTTGACATCATGCGTCGACGCATCCAGGAATTCAGAAAGCTTAATGGATCTTCTCAACAATTAGTTTAGATCAACTCTTTTGGAGATGATCCGAAATATTTTATCCCCAGGAGAGTAATATCATCTGACTGGGGTTCCTCTCCGCTGAATGTTTTAACCCTTTTCAAAATACCGAGCACCATCTTCTTAATCGATTCCCGGGAATGAAAATTTACTTCTTCCATTAATCTTTCTTTCGAAAACGCTGTATTGTTCTTATCAAAAGCTTCCGTAACGCCATCTGTATACATAAGAAGGATATCACCTGGATTTAATATTACACAGGTTTTTTTGAACGTTAGATTCGTCTCAAAACCCAGAGCCGTATCTCCGGTTTGTTTTAAAAACGCGGCGCCACCCTCTGACCGAACAATTAACGGCGGATTGTGTCCGGCATTGGTATACCAAACCTCTCCCGTCTTCATCGTTAAAACACCACAAAAGACTGTAACAAACATCATGGAATCGTTGTTGATGTTAAGTTCCCTGTTTACGACTTCCATAATTTTATCCGGACTATAATGACTTTTGGCCGTTAAGTTAATCAGCGCCTTGGTTCTGGCCATAAACAGCGCAGCCGGGACACCTTTATCGGACACGTCACCAATCACAAAAAAGAGGTGATCGTCATCGATGAAGAAAAAATCGTAGAGGTCGCCTCCCACATGTTTCGCTGGTTCTATTTCGGCAAAAATATCAAAATCCGTTCTATCCGGGAAGGGTGGGAAAACGTTGGGTAAGAGGTCCATCTGTATGTCATGGGCAATTCTTAGCTCACTCTCAATTTTCTCCTTAGATGCCGTGGTTTCGGTTAATTTTTCAATGTGCAATTTAAGGTCTCTGATCATGTGATTGAAAGATGTCGCCAGGTTCCCGATTTCATCGCCCGCCGGTATCTGAATTTGGTGATCAAGTTCTCCGGTACTTGCGATGATTTGAGTGCTTTCATTCAGTTTGCTCAATGGCTTGACGACAAAATATTCGAGGCCGACAATGGTTATTACACTCAATAAAAACAACGATATCGTCAGCACAATTAAAACCTGAATGATTAAGACGCCAACTTCATGCTCGATTTCTTTTGATGGAATGACGAATGCAATTTTCCAATCGAGCACAGGAGAATGGCTAAAGATAAGATAATGTTTATGATTGTCTTTGCTGAAGGAAATGGTTCCCTTTTTGTTAGCAAACAGGTTGTTCAGATTGTCTTTACAAATTGCATCGATATTCTGGAATACCATGGACTTGTCCCGAGCGGCCAAAATTGTGCCATCGGCATCCAGTAAAATGAGATATCCGTTACGTCCAACCCTGATCTTTTCTATGTACCGGGTCAGGTTATCCAGGGTTACATCGATCCCCACTACACCATAAACGCTTCCATCATGATCCAGGAGAGTGGTGATAACACCGATATTGACATCTGTTGAGGTAACCGAAGAATAAGGCTCCGTTCGTAGGATTTCTCCTGGATTATTCCTTCCTAACTGATACCACGGTCTGTCCCTGGGGTCGTATCGGGTCGGTCGATTTCTTTTGTGTGATCTAACAAAACTTCCGTTTTTACGCCCCATGTATACAGAGTTTACATGATCATGACTGTTCCTGTAGCGCGAAAAAACATCGATAATCTTTTTCTCCAGTTCACCGATATGATATTCAAATGAGGAGGCGTCGGCGTCGATAAAACTGGTAAAACCGTCATCATATTTTGATCGGACATATGGGTTGGCGACAATGCCATCCAAGTCTCTTTCAATATCGGTAAAAAAACTCGTAACGACAAAATTAATGTCGACTAGCCGGCCTTGAAGACCCTGATAAATGGACTTTAAGCGTTCATTTTTTAGCCGGTATGAGACTGGGCCGCCGATGATTAGCAGGACAACGAGGCTCACGGTCGCAAACAAAAGTAGTATTTTGTATTTGAGTTTCATCTTAATGTCCCATTTGGGGAATGGGAGAAAATCCCTCGCTTTTAGGCGAACACTAGTTTAAGAATGTGCGGCTAAAGGGTTCCAGGGGTCCAGGGTTCAAGGATTCGAGTGATGCAGCCACCAGGTGTTGGCTATCTGCGAGTAGTATGTTGTTCCATGTGCCCGGAGCAGGGAGATGAGAACCTGCCCCTTGGATCCTTGAACCCACGTTGCCGGCGTGAAAGGGCTAATCGCTTTCGGTCACCATCAGCATGGTCGAGGGATCGAGAATCAAGCCTGAAGCCAACCCGTCTGTTCTCCCACCTTTGGTGGCTTTGACATGGATGTTTTTTCCCTCCGACTGAAGTTGAATCACAACTTCGAACAGGTCGTCGATATGGGTCAGCTCGGGTGGTATCCCGTCTGGTTGAGGTTTTTCGTGACGGTGGGTCCGAACCGAAAACCAGATGCAGAGATCGTGGTCCTCTGCAAAGGCTTTTAACTGTTTCAGAGATGCTTCGACACCATCATCAAAGGGAAATCCATCGATTACGATCATGTCCGGCAAAAAAATGTTCTGCTCCGTAAGGTCGGCCAGGCGTTCTTCAAGTTTGGGTACGCTGAATCCCTCTACCTTGAAGGTCATGATGAATCGGTGGTGAAGTATGGATTCCCAAAGCTGGTTGACCTGTTGTGCATTATATTGATCTGCAAGATTGTGAAAAACCTCTTTATACCACAAACTCACTTTGTTCACGGGATCACTCAGGCTGACATGCAGAACGTTTTTGCCCCGCAGCAGGGTTTCCAGGGACAACTGGACCATAATGGCGGTTTTGCCGACGCCGGCCCGTGCCAGGACTGCGCCAAAGCCACCCTTGGGAAGAATATCCTGGTTTTCCTTCCCCAGGAGTCTTAGAGGGTTCCGTAGTGTGAGATCTTTTTTCAACATCATAAAGCTCCTCTCCTTGAGGTTGATAATATTATCATAGGCTGGAAGCCCATGACCATTCAACCTGGAATTTGTACCAAGCCTGATGGCTTTTTTTTGATCTGTTTTCATTAAGCAACGTTCTTTTTATTTTCCTGGGCCTTTTTGATCAGCTCTTCGGCTATGGATTGCGGTACCTGTTTATAGTCTGAGAATTCCATGGTAAACTGGGCCTTTCCCTGTGTGGAACTGCGCAGTACCGTGGAATATCCAAACATGTCAGCCAGCGGTACCCGTGCATCGATGACGCACATGGCCCCTTCATCCTGAGAGCCCAGAATCATTCCTCTGCGCTGGTTCAGTGTGCCCATGACAGCGCCCTGGAATTCCGTCGGTGTTTCTACTACCACGGTCATGATCGGCTCTTGGATGACGGCCTTTGCCCTGGCATAGCCTTCAAGAAAGGCTCCCCGTGCGGCCGCCTGAAATGCCATTTCGGATGAATCCACTGCATGGGATGCACCATCGTTGATCAAAACCCGGATGCCGGTTACGGGCAGTTCCATTTTGGGTCCTTTTGCAAGACAGGCCTTGAATCCTTTTTCGCAGGATGAGATAAACTGAGTAGGTATGGAGCCGCCGGTTACCTTGTTTTCGAATTCAAAATCATTCTCGGCTGTCGGCTCCAGATAACCGGCAACCCGACCATACTGGCCTGATCCGCCGGTCTGTTTCTTGTGGGTGTAATTAAACTCACCCCGCTGGGTAATGGTTTCCCGGTAGGCAACCCGGGGCATACCCGTTTCCACATCTGCATTGTACTCTCTTCGCATTCGTTCGATGTAGACATCGAGGTGCAGTTCCCCCATGCCCGATACAATGGTGTCACCGGTTTCCTGGTTGACATAGGTTTTAAATGTGGGGTCTTCCTTGGTAAACCGATTGAGTGCTTTTGACATATTGTTTTGAGAGGCCTTGTCCTTGGGAACAATGGCCAGCGAGATGACCGGCTCCGGGACATACATGGAGGTCATGCTCAAATGCATGTCCTTAGCGGTAAACGTATCCCCTGAAGCACATTCGATCCCGAACAGGGCTCCGATATACCCGGACGGGATGGTGTCGATATCTTCCATCTGGTCGGCGTGCATACGAACCAGTCTGCCGACCTTTACCTTCTTACCTGAACGGGCGTTCACAATGGTACTTCCTTTGGATACAGATCCCTGATAGACGCGGATGTAGGTAAGCTGGCCGTATTTCCCATCCTCTAACTTGAAGGCAAGCGCCACCACCGGCTTGTCCGAATCGGAGGCAAGGGTTACTGTGGTTTCGTTGTTATCCATGTCGAGAGCCTGGTTTTCGATGTCGGAAGGGCAGGGCAGCAGTTCGGTGACAGCATCCAGGAGGGGTTGCACCCCTTTGTTTTTATAGGCCGAGCCCATGAGGACCGGTGTCAGTTCGCGCGTAAGTGTTCCTTTACGGATAGCCCCTATGAGCAAGTCTTCTGTGACGTTACCTTCCAGGGCAGCTTCCATGAGCTCATCGGAAAACATGGAGGCCGAATCGATGAGTTCTTCCCGTTTTTCCTCTGCTTCTTCCAGCAGGGTGTCCGGTATGCTCTCTTCGCGGACCAATTCACCGTTCTCACCGTCAAAATAAAGGGCTTTCATGGACACCAGGTCCACGACACCTTCCATGTCGGCTTCGAGACCAATGGGGATCTGCAAGGCGACGGCATTGTGCCCCAGTTTTCTCTTGAGCTGATTCATGACCCGGAACGGGTTGGCACCACTGCGGTCACACTTGTTGATAAATGCAATACAGGGGACCTTGTAGCGTTTCATCTGACGATCGACGGTAATGGACTGGGACTGGACACCGCCGACCGAACAGAGAACCAGGACTGCGCCATCCAGGACCCGCAGAGATCGTTCAACTTCTATGGTAAAGTCGACATGTCCGGGTGTGTCGATAATATTGATCTTGTGATCACGCCACTGGCAATAGGTAGCAGCCGAAGCAATGGTAATACCACGCTCTTTTTCGAGCTCCATGGAATCCATGGTGGCTCCCACACCGTCTTTGCCTTTGACATCGTGAATGGTATGGATTCTGTTGGTGTAGAACAGGATTCTTTCCGTCAATGTTGTTTTTCCCGAATCGATATGAGCGCTGATACCGATATTGCGGACGTTTGTTAAGTCGTTAATCATTTTTGTTATTCCTTCTCAGGCGTTCCTCGACTGGACCATTTAAAGATTATATGCATTTAAAACATGAAAACACGAAAGCACGAAAAAGTCATCTAAAACATTTCGTATTTCGATATTCGGATTTAGTATTTATCTACTCTGCTTTATTGGGTTATAAGTACTATCTTTTTGGGATAATCAGTGCAGGAAAACCCGGTCTGAAAACCATGAAATAACGCCATCTTTGCGCGAGCCCTAAAGATGACGTTGGAATACCGTAAAAAAGTTAACAAATATAGGGATGCGAACCTGTATTGTCAATATAAATTTTCATGTTTAACCATTAATAACGAAGCATTAAACCTGCGGCTAAATACCCAACGGTTGTCATTCCCGTGTGCCTGCCCCTTCGAAGGAAGGGGGCGGGGCACGAAGTGAAGCTTTAGCGCTATCCAGAAAGGCGCTGGATGCCCCTGGCTAACTACTTGCCAGGGCAGGCTTATCAAGTCCGGCATGACGGGCTTGGCTATTTAGTCACCGCCGTTAATAAAAAAGCGAATGTCCAATGTCGAACAAGGAATATTGAATATTGAAGTGTTGAATCGCTTCGCTCTTTCGTTTTTATCAATCGATACCGGGTACAGAGGTATGCGGGGGTTCGTTTTAAAGTCGGGCAACTGTCTGAGATTATTAGGCGCCGTTAGGCCCGCAGCATAAAAAAGGTGGTTACAAAGATACAACCAGCTGTTATTTATAAACATATTTAAACATGGCTGGCAGCGGCGGGCCTTACGGCGCCTTAGGAGCGAGTTTTGACCGGCTTTAAAGCGAATTTCCGCAGACCGCGATAACAGCTCAGCTTGAGTTTTGCGGATAACCGGTAAATTTATTTTATAAATCTGTTGAAGCGAACGCCCGTATTTACTATGTAAACAACGCAACTTTGATGCTCTCACAAAAAGTCAGAAAAGCTACTTTTTGTGAGAATATTTATATTCCGTCATTTAAAACCTGGTCCTTTGGGACCGTCAAAGATCCCGCTACGCGGGAGTCAGAGATATTTGGCTATGCCGATGGTGGTAGCTATTTAAATCCGAAGCACGAAATTCGAAATCCTAAACGGTTCGACAGGCTCACCGCCCTGAGCAAGGTCGAAGGGCAATACCGAATGATCCAAATTGCGAATGATCAAAACAAGAGCTTGGAGATACAAGTTTAAGCATTCTGTTTGAAACATTTGAGCATTTGATATTTGGATTTGTTTCGTATTTCGATATTCGGATTTAGTATTTATCTACACGCTGAATGTGCATAACGTTTACCCTTATAGGGTTGAATCAGTGCCGGGCCCTTTGGACCCGGGTATCTACTTATAGTTCCATAAAAAAATGAGAGACAAATATACAATGGTCCGGAATCCGATCCTACCTGGTGTTAAAGCTGCCTGGCCCATCTGCCTGGGATATATCCCCATAGGCCTGGCGTTTGGTGTCCTGGCGCAGAAAGCCGGCATGACATGGTTTCAGATTGCCCTGATGTCATCCATCGTGTTTGCAGGGAGCTCGCAATTTATTGCCGTCTCCATGCTGGCGGGTGGTTCTGCAGCCCTGGCCGTGATAATGACTGCGTTCTTCGTAAACCTCAGGCACCTGCTCATGAGTTCCTCGTTGGCGACACTGTTGCATAACGAGCATCGGGGCAAACTCTCTATTTTTGCATACGGGGTGACCGATGAGAGCTTTGCCATCAATTATACACGTCTCCTGGCCGGGGATTGGGACCTGAACAGGTCTCTGGTGCTCAATCACACGGCTAATGCATGCTGGATCCTGAGTACCGTTGCCGGCGGATTTTTTGGTCATCTTATTCCCGCTCACAGTCTGGGAATCGATTATGCCCTGATTGCCATGTTTATCTGTCTCCTGGTTTTTCAGCTCACCAGTCGTCTGATCGTTCTGACTGCGGTTATTGCCGGCATGCTGTCGGTGGTGTTGGCCCTTTGGATTCCCGGCAACTCATATATCGTCCTGGCTTCTGTGATTGCCGCGACCATCGGGTTAGGCATCGGGAGACTATCCCGAACATTTCATGAAACATGACGAGTAATGATCAGATTTGTGCAATATCCGGGATGAAAGGTGCCGTTGTAAGTTCGAATCAGAAAGGGAAGGGGGATTGAGGATGCCCGATACTTATGTATTCATTATCGTCGCCATGGGACTGGTGACCTATATTCCCCGTTGGCTGCCGTTGTTTATCCTGACAAAATATACCTTGCCGGGGTGGTTCAAAGATTGGCTCACCCTGATCCCGGCCTCCGTCCTGAGTGCCTTATTGCTGCCGGCACTCGTGACCGGGGGTGATCCACGCCACTTCGATATCATGCGGCCCGAACTGTGGGTTGCGGTTCCCACCTTTATATTTGCCCTGGCAACCAAATCCCTGGGCGGTACGGTGGTGGTAGGAATGGTACTGTTCTGGCTCAGCGGGAAACTACTTTAAATAGGCTGATAGGCTGTAGACTGTTAGACTATTAGCCGCCTAACAGCCTACAGTCTAAGCAACCTAAACAGCTGTCTTTATAATTCCGGCGCTCCGGCAGGTATCATACAGGCAAACACCAGGGTTTTGTTACTGCTGTTTCGTATCTGGTGTTCTTCATTACCGGGGATGAAGGCTGTTGTTCCGCTGGACACCGGGACCCATTCCCCGTCTGAGAAAACGTCTCCTTTTCCTGAAAAAAACAGGATTTCATGCTCCCAGTCGTGTGCATGGCGCGGTGTGTAGCCTTCCGGTTCCACTTCGAATATTCTCATGCAGAAGTTGTCGGCGCCGTCATTCTTTCCAATGGCCACGCGTCCCTTGACGCCTTTAACGGCGTCACCGTTAAAAGCTGTGGGCTCGATATCTGAATAGTGAGTTATTTTCATTGATAGTTCTCCAGCAACTTCTCAATAAGTTTGGGTAAATCATGCCTTGAGACTACTTACTGGATTCCCGCCTTCGCGGGAATGACAGGCACACAGCCAGAATTGTCATTCCCGCGAAGGCGAAAATCCAGTGTTAATGGTTTCATTTAAATAAATTAAGTCAAATCATGTGGTGTGTCAAGCGTCATAGGCTAATATCCTACAGCCTCATTTCATAAATTATTGCAAGGTCATATTTCTGTCTTGTCTGGTTTCCGTTGATAGTTTATGATCAATGACATTGAATTTATGGTTACAAGCAATATCCAAACCGTTTGCCCTGGAGAGCTCAGAAAATGGATCTGAAATCGTACTGTCCTTCTAAACTGATGTCGGCCGAGGATGCCGTTGGATTAATCAAGCGGGGAAGCCGTGTATTTATAGGGACCGGATGTGGAGAGCCACAACATTTGATCCGATCGCTGGTTGAGGATGAACAGCTCCAGGATATCATGATTTATCAGATGCTGTCCCATACACTGGCGAAATATGTGGATGATCCATCTTTTTTACGACGATTTTCCTTGAAGCTTTTTTTCATCAGTCAGCACATGCGAAAAGCGGCATTCGAAGGCAAGATCGATTATCTTCCCATGTATTTGTCGCAGATCCCACGATACTTTTCAAGCCAGCGGATCGGGCTTGACGTGGCACTTGTACAGGTTGCCCCTCCCGATAAATTCGGGTACTGCAGCCTCGGAGTGTCCGTGGATATCACACGCTCCGGGATGGAAAACGCCAAGATGGTGATTGCCCAGGTAAATCCCCGGATGCCCAGGACATGGGGAGACAGCTTCGTGCATGTGGATGAATTGGATTTTCTGGTATGGCATGATGAACCCCTGGTGGAATCGGTGCCTAATGTAAAAAACAACGAGGTAGCCCAGCGAATCGGGTTTTATGTCAACCAGCTGGTGGATGATGGCGCCACGCTCCAGATCGGGTTCGGCCAGCTCCCCTTTGCCATTCTCGGACATCTCCAGGATAAAAAGGATCTCGGTATTCACACCCAGATGATCACCGATGCATTTATTCCTCTGCTGGAACAACGCGTCATCACCAACAAGAAAAAAACATTGCTGCCGGGACGGGTGGTGGCTTCACTGTGTATGGGCTCTGAAAAGCTTTACCAATATGTGGACAACAATCCTGTTTTCTACTTTCGCTCCTCGGAATTTGTCAATGATCCAACGGTTATTGCTCGGAACGACAACCTTATTTCCATCAGTTCCGCGCTTGAGGTTGACTTGACCGGGCAGGTCTGTTCGGACTCCACCGGCTACCTGTTCTACAGTGGCATTGGAGACCAGGTTGATTTTCTCAGGGGCAGTGCCATGTCCAGAGGCGGGTTCTCGATCATTGCTCTGCCATCCACGGCACAAAATGGAAACGTATCCCGCATAGTACCCCATCTCAGCGAGGGGGCCGGTGTTGCCACAACCCGGGGCGACGTTAACTTTATCATAACCGAATATGGGATCGCCGAACTTCAGGGGAAAGGTATCTATCAGCGCGTCATGGAACTGGCACAGATTGCCCATCCCAGGTTCCGGGATGATCTCATCGATGTTGCCAAGAAACGGCATTATATCTTTTCAGACCAGCTGCCGCCTTCCAGTGAAGACCTTCATTTTCTGGAAGCTTATAAAAGCATGTTTCTGCTTCCCAGTGGCAAAACCATGGAAATACGCCCCCTGCAGCCATCCGATGAGTTTGCCTATCGGAATTTTTTCTATTCCCTTCGCGAGGAAACCATCTATTTCAGATTCTTCTACAAGATGAAGCTTTTTTCTCATGAAGTCGCTCAGAAACAGTGGGCGAGCGTCGATTACCACAAGAACATGTCCTTAATCGGTATGGTTCAAAAAGGAGGACACAAGGAGATCATGGCCATTGGCTCCTATGCCGATGACGGGGATAGGGCAGAAGTCGCCTTTGTGGTGAGGGAGGATTTTCAAAGTATGGGCATAGCATCTCATTTCCTTGTGAAGCTGGAAGCGATTGCCAGGGAAAACGATTACAAGGGATTCACCGCCACCGTCTTGAAGGAAAATGCCGCCATGCTGAAGGTTTTCAAACGACAATACCCCAACGCGAAAGTTTCCATGAGCGGGGGTGATATATCTGTCATTATGGATTTTGAGCTGATTGAAAAAGCAGAAGAATAGGAGCGGATGAGCCATGAGCTGTAACTCAACTTTCGGGATTCAGAAAACGCAAAATGAATAATCCCCTGGCGTTTTGCGAACTCGCCGCAAGGGCTCCTAACATCAGCGCTGGCCATAAGGTTAAACAGGCGTGGATTTTAAATGACCGTGTTTTCATATTGGATATTCATTGACATTCGCTGATGTAAGGTGCCCCAATTGGCTCAAACAGCGCAAATCGCCATTGGATCACCCATTTCGCTCTATCTGTGGTGAAATCCGAAAGTTGAGTTAATAACATTGGCTTACAGCTAAAAGTTGAACTGAAAATATGTATATCGGTACGTCAGAATGGAAGGAAACAATTGTCACGGGGGCTAGGAGCCTGGGCATTGATGTCCAACCGGGCCAGGCAGATCAATTTGCCGCCCATGCGCTCATCCTCAAAGAATGGAATCAGAAGATAAACCTGACAGCCATTGATTCGCCCATAGACATGGCCGTCAAACACTTTCTGGATTCCATTATATCTTCCCGCTACATCAAGCCTGACAGCAGGTTGTTGGATGTCGGTTCCGGCGCCGGTTTTCCCGGAATTCCCCTCAAGGTCATGATGCCGTCCCTAAATGTGATTCTGGTGGACGCCACCCGAAAAAAGATCAGCTTTTTAAAGCATGTCATTCAAGCGCTTCATCTTAGTCGCATTGCGGCAATCCATTCCCGCATAGAGGATCTGCAGCAGGAATGGGACGGTAGATTCGACATTATCGTCTGCAGGGCGTTTTCGAGCCTGGCGGATTTTGCTGAGAAATGTCTGCCGCTGTTAGCGCCGGACGGGCTGCTGCTGGCTTTCAAAGGCAAGGAGTTTGCGACCGATTTGGATCAGGCATCAACGCAGAAAGGCAGTGAGGTATTCCTTGTTGCGGGAAAGGACACCCATATAAAACTTCAGATGAAACTCATGAGCTTCAAACTGCCGTATCTGAATCTGTCGAGAACGTTGATCTTGCTGCGCCGATGAAGACATCTACCCTCCGGCTTTTGCAACGTTGGGGTTTAGGCTGTAGGCTATTAGACTGTAGTCCGCTAATAGTCTAACAGTCTACAGCCTAATAGCCTTCTGTTCTGTACCTATTCTTTAAGCATTCCTTTTTCAACGGCTTCATCGATCAGCTTTTCCGCAAATTTCCAGAGTTTTGGTGCGCCGTCGTGCATGGGGCTGTTTCGTTGGATCACCTGCCGGCGGTTGATGCCGTGTTCTTGCCAGGTCCCGCCCTGGGTGTGAAAATTGAGCAAAAGGGGCTGGAGCCTGTCTAAAGCCGCTGCGAAACATGCTTCCGGTGTTTCGCATTAAAGCAACCGGATCCTTTCGAAAGTTGGTTCTTTGAGATCGACGATCAGAAGCTGATTTCTCAGATCGGAATCCTTGTTGAGCAAGATTTTGACAACTTCGGCGCATTCCAAAGATGCCACCAGGGAAACAGTAAAGGCAAGGTTGCCCAGGGTTGTTTCAGCACCTCTTGTGGCGGAAAGACTTTGTTCGGGGCCGTATACCAGCTCGAGGCCCCTGTCTTCGGGAAAAATGGCCGTTATCTGACCGGAAAACCCGGCAACCGCTGCAGACACCATGGGGATTCCGGCTTTTTTGGCGGCTTTTTCCAGGATAAAACGGGCCTGAATATTGTCCAGACAATCCACAGCGATATCGGCATGTTCCAGCAAGTGGACAGCGTTTTCTTCATCCATTTTTTCGCTATAATCCTGGATCAGGATCGAGGAATTGACCGTGAGAATTTTTTCCAGGGCAGCTGCTGTTTTGGTTTGTGAGAGATTGTGCTCGGAACTGAGTACCTGACGGTTAAGATTGCTTTCATCGAATATATCGCCATCGATCACCGTCATGGCACCGATTCCGATTCTGGCCAGTGTTTCGACCACGGAGCCTCCCAGACCACCCAAACCGACAATGCAGACCCGGGACTGAAGAAGCGTGATCTGGTCTTTCATGGAAAGGGCATCCATGTTGCGAATATAGCGTTCCGGAACGATGCTTTGTTCCAGTGCCAGAATATCGATTTCTTTTCGGGTCCTTCCCGAGCGCTGGGAAATATCGGCGGTATCCAAAAGAGAGATGATGTTGCGGTTGGATCCGTCCGGCAGGGTCAGAAGACGCGATGCCTCCAATAGTATTTCCGGGAGATGCTGTTTCAAATTATCCACCCCCCACCGGCGGAAAGATCCCCAGACGGTCGCCATCTTTCAACACTGAATCCAGGGTTGCCTTAAGATTATTGATAAAGATGAGCTTTGCTTTTTTTTCTGGAATTCCAAGTTGCTGGACAAGGGTGCCTACGCTTGTCCCCGCTGCGATGATGTGGGCATCTGATGACTGCGGTGTAAATTCCTGCAGTGTTGCAAAGAGTTTTAAATCAATGGAGATTGTCATGGAAAAACTCCCCTATTTCTGAACGGGTTTAAGGATTATAGACTGAATCTCCACCCGCACTTCATTATTCAATTTTTCTTGTTCGACATTGGGCATTCGCTTTTTTATTAAACTGGCGAAATAACCAACTCCGTCATGCCGGACTTGATCCGGTATCCAGTGCCTTTCTGGATTCCCGCCTCCGCGGGAATGACAATCGTAGAGTATTTAACTACTGAAGTAATAATCTTCACCGGATTGGTAGAACCTTTTCGGGTCCTCCACCAAAGGTGGAGGATTTAGATCAGAATTAAAATGATTTATAACGCAGGAACAATATGCTATGTATGCCACGCTAGTGTGTTCCGATCAAGTTATAAAATTGTTTCAGGAGGAATAAATGACGTATCAATATGAACGCGTGCTGGTTACCGGTGCGGCCGGTTTTATCGGATATACTTTGGCAAAGCGCTTGCTCAAGGACGGTTGTCATGTGACGGGAATCGACAACCTCAACGCTTACTACGATGTCAACTTAAAGAAAGACCGGCTTAAACAACTGGAAACCCGGGACAACTTTACTTTTGCCAAGGTAGATCTGGCGGATAGGGATGCCATGCAGGACGTTTTTCAAACGACTTCTTTCGATGTCGTGGTGAACCTGGCGGCCCAGGCAGGCGTGCGGTATTCACTGGAAAATCCCCAGGCGTATGTGGATGCCAACATTGTCGGATTTACCAATATTCTGGAAAATTGCCGGCATACATCGGTTCAGCATCTGGTCTATGCATCATCCAGTTCGGTATATGGTGCCAACACCAGAATGCCTTTTTCGATTCACCACAACATCGATCACCCGGTTTCCCTTTACGCGGCTTCCAAAAAATCCAACGAACTTATGGCGCACGCATACAGCCATCTGTTTGGTCTGGCCTGCACCGGTTTACGTTTTTTTACGGTATACGGCCCCTGGGGCAGACCGGACATGGCCCTGTTTCTGTTCACCCGGGCCATTCTGGAAGACAAACCCATCAAGGTGTTCAACCACGGAAAAATGCAGCGGGATTTCACCTATATCGACGATATTGTCGAAGGGGTCGTGCGGGTCATGGGGCATCTACCGGTTCCAAATCCAGAATGGCGAGGGGACAAGCCGGACCCCGGAACGTCCTATGCACCCTACAAAATTTACAATATCGGGAACAACCAGCCCGTTGAGTTGACACAATTCATTGCCGAAATCGAAAAAGCCCTGGGAAAAGAAGCCAAGAAAACCTACATGGATTTGCAACCGGGTGACGTTGTGGCGACCTATGCGGATGTGGATGACCTCATCAAGGATGTGGGATTCAAGCCCGCGACACCCATCGATGTCGGTATCCAGCGGTTTGTTGCGTGGTACCGGGATTACTACGGGACCTAAACCATAAGCCCTCTCAAAAATGTCTTTTGATCCAATCTCTGCGTTGGATTTTCGTTTCAACTCCTCGAAATACTCCAGTATTCCTCCGGGTTTAAACTCAAACCCGCCTTGATCTTGAACCAAAATCCTATTTTTGAGAGGGCTTCGTATATTTCAAATTTCATTCACCTCTGTAAGTGCGGCCTGCTGCAATTTTTCCATTTATCGTTTCCCAAATATCAAGAACACCACGCCGTTTGCTTCTTCAGGGTTTTATATCCTGATTTCGTGATTATATTGGTGTCACAATGTTATATAAAATATCAATGGAGAACGATACGATGAAAAAAAATATCTTAGTGATGATCGCTTTAATTGGTATCTTTATCTTAACTGGCCTTTCAGGGGCCATATCCGATACAGGTATCGGAAATGAGCCTGCCTCCGGGAACCTTGTACAAGGTTATCGGATCCTGTCGATTGAACCTACCGTTGACGACGTCAACCTGGTTGTTTACCGCGGGGATTACATCAAATTCGATTTCAATGCTGACGTTGGGGATCCAATCCTGCAGATACCCGATTTATCCGTCAATCAGGAATTGCCCGTGGGTCTGGATGATGCGCCTTATTTCAAGATGAAAACCATGGGTCGTTTTCGTTTTTCACTGGGCGGTATCGCCGGCAATATCCAGGTCATCGAATACAAACAACCGTATTACAGAGAGGTCGATGCCAGGGAAGCCGCTGAACTCATGCAAAACCTGAACCCCCTTTTGCTGGATGTCCGCACGCAAAGGGAATATAGCAACAGCCACATAGAAAATGCGCTGCTGATACCTGTTCAGGAATTGCAAAAACGCGTGGGTGAGCTGTCGGAATATAGGCATCACGATATTCTGATTTACTGCGCCACGGGTAACCGTAGCACGGTTGCATCGAAAATTCTTGTGGACAATGGCTTTAAACGGATTACCAATATGCGTTATGGCATCTATCAATGGGCAAAAAGCCGGTATCCGGTTATGAAATAGGGCTCGATTTTATACAAACCCAGATAGGCGAGAGTCAGAGATAATTGGCTATGCCGATAGCAGTAGTTGCACAAATCCGAAGCACGAAATTCGAAATTCTAAACGGTTCGACAGGCTCACCGCCCTGAGCAACGTCGAAGGGCAATACCGAATGATCCAAATTCGAATGATCAAAGTAAAACTGGTCCGAACCATTTGCAAAAGCGACGATTTTGTCCAGGTTATCGGGTGAGTAGAGAATATCCGTCACGTAGCTAATCTTCTGTCCGGAGGTAATGGTGGCGATCCTGTCGCTCAGCATACCCAGAGAATATCGCCGGGTAGTCTCGGTGTTGCGGATTTTGATGGGGGTATCAGGCGGTTGCTTTTCGTATAAGGCTTGCTTGAAAGCCTGAATCCATGGTCCGGGTATCAGGCCCAATGCTTCCAGTGCATCTTTTTTGATGTTGAACCTGTTGGTAAAATTTTTCGCCAGGTTCCACTGATACCCGCCGAGTTTTCCTTCAACATTCCGGATAAATCCTTGGGGACCAAACAGGTGCAGCTGTTTCTCTCTACCCAGAAAAATTCGGAGCAGTCTGTCGAACCCTGCAAAATGATCCATGTGCGTATGCGTGACAAAAACATCCGTCAACTTGAGAATATCCCTGGTGGAAAGGGCGTGGATATCGCCGAGATCAAACATAATCGCCCTGTTTTCGAACAGGAAACGGATGAACAGGGCCAAACAAATAAATCAGTTATATCCTCTGTAACCATACGTGGTTTTGTAGACATATGTCGTTGTGCGCGATTGAGCATGAAAATTTATGGCAAATATTTTTTAACCTGCTGATGGATGCACAGATAGATTTCCTCGTCGGAGCCGAATATGTCGACCGTGTCTTTGTGGTTGATTACGCTTTCGATGACAAAGGACGTCACATAAATGCTCACCACATGGGGCTGATGGATGAGCTCCCTCAGCGGTGCCACCTGATAGTCGATGTCGAAATCATCAGCGCGGTGCAGTTTGTCGAGACAATTGTTGATCTGTTCTTCCAGTGAGTTTTTACTGGTGGTTTCAACGAGGTTGGTTTCAATAAGTTTTGTGGCAATCGCATTGCTCAATGGGTCGATGCAGTCAACGATGCCTTTCAATGCCATTCGACGGGCGTGTTCTTTGGAGGATTCAATTTTAGACAGAATGCTCGATTCACGGTTGCTGGTCCGAAAAACTTTGGCCATTTTTTATCACCTTAGGTTGAATTTTATTACCGAATATTAATGACTGCAGCGTCATATTGCAAGGAAAATATTTACAGAAATGGTATTTACAATAAATATGCTATCTATTATACTTAATAGTTATTTATCATGAAGCGGTGACTTGAAATGCCGGTATATGAGTATACAGCACTGGACGTCAATGGAAAGAGCGCCACGGGCATTGTCGATGCGGAAAGTGCACCTGTGGCCCGCCAAAAACTGCGCGCTATGCAGAAATTCCCCGTTTCAATCAATGAGGTGGCTGACCTTTCCAAACAAAAAACAAAAGCAACCCCGTCTGTGGCCTCTGTTTTTTATCGTGTCAAGCAGACCGACATTGCCGCCATGACGCGTCAACTCGCGACATTGATTAGCGCCGGATTCCCCCTCGTATCAGCCATTGGTGCCTTGATTCCCCAGACAGCGTCAAAAGCCTTCAAACCGATTCTGGCACAGATCAAGGAAGCCATCGTCGAAGGAAACAGCTTTGCCGGGGCATTAGCCAATTATCCGGGTGTGTTTACTTCCCTTTACACAAATATGGTCCGGGCAGGGGAATCCTCCGGTACTCTTGAGATTGTCCTGGAACAACTGGCTGATATCACCGAGAAACAGCAGGCACTTAAAACGCGAATTCAGTCGGCCTTGGCATACCCCATCCTGATGGCAGGTGTCGGTATCCTGGTGCTCTTTCTGCTCATTACGTTCATCGTTCCGAACATCACTTCTATATTCACAGACATGGAGCAGGTTCTGCCGCTACCCACCATTATTTTGATCGATGTCAGCAATTTTTTCAAAAATTTCTGGTGGGGGGTGCTCGTGGTTCTGATTTTAATCTGGTTCTGTTTCCGAAGTTTCACAAAAACAACCACCGGGCGTCATATGGTCGATAAAGCGAAATTAAAGCTGCCCCTTTTTGGACCGATATTCCAAAAACTGGCGGTGGCACGGTTTACAAGGACGTTGGGATCACTTCTGGAAAACGGTGTTACCCTGTTGACTTCTCTTGAAATCGTTAGGAATATTGCCGGAAACACGCAGATTGCCATGGCCATTGAACACGCAGCTGATGAAGTCAGCAAGGGGCAGGGCCTTGGAACATCTTTAGAAGCATCAGCGGCCTTCCCCCAGTTGTCCCTGCAGATGATTCAGGTGGGCGAGCAGAGTGGGGAGCTGGAGAATCTGCTGTTGAAAATAGCGACGATGTATGAAAACGAGGTTGAATCGAGAGTAATGAGTGTCACTTCACTCCTGGAACCGGTGATGATTCTCGTCATGGGTGTTGTGCTCGGATTCGTCGTTCTGTCCATCTGCCTGCCAATTTTTGAAATGAATCAGTTGATCATGTGAACTGCGCGATCCATGGATAGTTCTCACTTGCAATACCAAGGAGGAATCATGTGTTTATCGACAAAGAAAGTTGTTAAAAATAGCTGCGGTTTTACCCTGATTGAGTTGATGGTTGTCATTGTTATTCTCGGAATACTGGCAGGCCTGATCGTGCCCAGGATTATGGGGCGACCGGAGGAAGCCAAACAGCTCAAGGCTAAATTGACCATCGCGAGCCTGGAAACGAGTCTTCGATTATATAAACTGGACAACGGTGCCTATCCTACAACGGAGCAGGGACTGGATGCACTGCTAACAGCCCCGGATACCGGCAACGTGTCAAACAGCTTTCGTGAAGGCGGTTACATCGAAAAAGGTAAAATACCGAAAGATCCCTGGAAAAATGAGTTCATCTACCTGAGCCCCGGCATTAACGGGGAATACGATATTATTTCGTATGGATCAGATGGCGTTCCGGGGGGCGAAGGAAAGGACAAGGATATCAACAGCTGGGAAATAGATTAGCAGATTCTGATATTCATATTCAGGTAGAACCTCAATTGGGGTTCCGTGTGGGCCGGTGATGTCACGATTGAAAAAGAAAATCAGACAAAATCAGGTTGGTACAAATGCTACCGGCACACTGTGTCATATGGGGTTCACGCTTATAGAGCTCACGGTGGTTATAGCATTGATCAGTATTATGTTTTTTGTAACCTTGCCCAGAATCAAGAACGATATTTTTGTCGACCAGACCAAAAAGACATCGCGATGGCTTTTAACCAGCGTTCGATATCTGAAGGAAGCCTCCATTCGGGATCAATTGGATCATACGCTTCACGTGGACATGGAAAATGGGAAATTTTGGGTAACCTATGCCTTGATGGCAGAAGAAATGATTGAAAAATCCGAGACAGACGGTTTGACCCTTTCAGACGGAATCCGTATTCTCGATGTCGAGTTTGCCGGCAATAGAAAAATGACGAATGGCGTGGCTCAGATTCAATTTTATGCCAAGGGATATTCAGATAATGCCATGATTCACGTGGTGAATGAAGACGATAGGGAGTTGTCGTACCATATAACCCCTTTTCTGACACGCATGAAAATCATTGAGGATTATGTCGACCTGGAATGAGCAATTTTATTCTGTCATTTAAAACCTGGTCCTATGGGCCAGGTCAGAGATATTTGGCTATGCCGATGGCGGTAGTTACTTAAATCCGAAGCACGAAATTCGAAATCCTAAACGGT